>CAZALQ010000126.1:0-4874 GCA_964485605.1 uncultured Oscillospiraceae bacterium | reverse complement strand
GCGATCTGCTCTCTTGTCTTGTAGTATTTGGAGTTGACCGGCGGCAATGTATCGAGGCACTTATGAGTAGTATCCTCAGTGTTCTGTTTCCATGCTCTTTCTCCGGCATTGTCATACTTACCGTTTTCAGCAAGATACTGAATTACTGCATAGAGGTTTTCGACCTTGATGCTGTTGAGTGTGATAATTGTCTTATCAAAGTTAAAGTACCAGTTTCCGCCAGGTCCTAAAGTATCAATGAGTTCTTTCATCTTATCGATACATTCTTCTTTAGTACCTGTCTTAAGAAGCATGATTGGATAGAATCCGGAAAGAATCATCTTATCTCCCAGTTTATCCTTCCATACCTTAGGATCACCTTTTTCAACAAGAAGTCTGGTTCCCTGCGGAAGATCTCTTAAGTAGTCAAGATATCTTGTCCAGTCATCCTCACAGAAAATCTTAAATGCCTGTCCATTTTCAGCTGTTGCATGAATCAGCTTTGAGAAGGACGGATAGTAGAGATTTTCAAACTCTTTTGTTCTCATGAATGTGGGCATGTGTCCCGGCATCCATGCAGAACCAAGGTGAGATTTAACTGCCGGCTTTGCATATTTAACAAGAAGCGGAACTACAGCATCAGAAGCTTCTTTTACCTTCTCCGGGCAGCGCTTTAAGTCTTTGCTCATTCCCGTGAATCCGCGCTGATAATCTGCTACGAAGTCAAGAGGTGCAAGGGATCTGGAGCCCATTGGTCCCGGGATAGCATAGTATCCGAGTCTTTCAGAAACTTTTGCATATGCCTGGCCGTATCTTGCCATAGTATCGTTCTTTGACTTAATTGACATATAGAAGACTGCCATTGCTCTTGCAGGATCCACACCGGTCATATTGGAGAACAGACGGGGAATTGCCTTGCTGAGTACAAAATCATAAGGAGATTCTATAAACTCATCATATTCATCCGGCTCCATGGTGTGAACTTCAGGGTGCTGCATGAATCCGCCTGAACCCATTTGAACGCCCAAGTTTCCTGATACTATTGAATGGAACGGAAGTCTTCCGGAATCCTTCGGAAGCATATCTGCAGGCAAATGCTGCGCCATGTTGTAAAATGCATCCTCAAGATTTTCAAGAGTCCAAAGTGTCTTTCCTACAGGAAGACCGTATTCTTCTATATAAACTTCTGTTGAAAGGTTGAAATCGATAGGAACTCTATCAGGAATTATTCCTCTATAGAGGTCATCCCACCTTTTAGCTCTTTCTTCTTTCAGAGCTTTTAATTCATTTGCATCCATATGTTTAATTCCTTTCTCTAAAAAGAAAGGCTGCAAGTTAAAACCTGCAGCCTTTTAGTAATTATGCAATTACTTATCTTCTCTGAATGCAGGAAGAGTTTCTGTCTTTGCAAGTATGCAGCAGATGAGTCCTACTACGGAGAAGCAGAACTGGAAACGAGCTGCGTTCATGAAGGACGGAATTGAGTATTGAGCATCAACGATCTTGCCCCAAACTGTGGTGCAGACGGATGTTCCGAGGAGCCATGCAGCGAAGTTGCAAAGTCCTACGACTTTTCCGAAGTGCTTCAGTGTTACCTGATCTTTGAGCATTGCATAGATTGTGGTAACTTCGATGGAAGAACCGAATCCGATTACTGCGAATACGATGCTCCAGCCGAGTTTTCCGAGAGATGGCATTGCGAATGCAACCATACCCATACCTGTGAGGAAGAGTACGAAGGAAAGAAGTGTCATAACCTTCGGTGTTGCTCCTTTGATTCTCATCATTGCGCCGAGGAGAAGTCCGGAGATGATTCCTGCAATGGTGTTTACATTGATGATGCCTGTAGCTTCTACGCTCTCAAAGCCTGCGCCCTGAGAAAGCATTGTTTTACCCCAGTTGGTAATGAATGTATTGATAGCGCCGTTGAAGCTGATGGATCCGATAAGTACGAGCCATACCTGAGGCTGAATGATGATCTTTCCGATTCCCTTGAATGGGTTCTCTGCCTTCTTTGGTGCCGGATGTGCTCTTCCTTCGAGCTCGTCAACTGTGAAGAGTCCGCAGGAACCCGGGTCTTCTTTTGTGAACAGGAAGATTGCAATGGTGATTGCTACAACTACTATTGCGAAGTCGATCATTGACTGTCTTCTTCCTATAGATCTGAGCATGAGTACGAGAGGTGTAGCTGCAAAGAATGTTCCGATCTTGGATGCTGCCATAACCTTGGAGTTAACACTTGCATATTGATCGGATTTTGTCCAGTTAGCAATAAGTCTGGAGAGTGCGGAGAATACAACTGCTCCGCCGAATCCCATAAGTCCTCTTGCAAGGATCATGAGAGGATAGCTGTCGGAGAATGCGAGGATTGCAAGACCTACTGCCATGATTGAGTAAGATGATGCAATGAGGTTCTTTCCGCCGAATCTGTCTACCAGCATACCGCCCGGCAGGTTTGCGAATGAATAAACATAGCTGAATACTGATGTGAACATAGCTACCTGTGCAGGCTGCCAGCCAAGTTCTTCAACGCACTGTGAAGCGATAACGCCTCCTGATGTTCTGATAAATACGAATACGATGTAAGCGAGGATAGGAGCACAGAGGCTTATTGCAGCCTTAGTTCTGGTCTTCTTAATTTCCTCTTTCTTTTGCAGATCAGTTAATGAATTAATGTCCATGTAAGTTCCTCCTTCATAATAACTGTCCTTAGATGATAACGTATTTCCCTTTACATATTGGGAATATATTTGTGCAAATTCATAAACTTGCAAATTTATAATATTACAAATTTGTACAGGATGCAAGTAAAATTTATATATTTATAAATTTATATAGTTTCCAACAAAAGCATTAAGGCTTATAATTTTATAAACCTCTCAATACATTCATCAATCTTTACAAATTGTGTATATACCAGAAAAAGATATAGAAAATATTTCTCAGGTGTCGTATAATTTCTTATCTAAAGGAGTAAAGAATGGCTACTTACGCAGCAGGCAACGAGACTAAACGTAAAATTGAAGAAGCCGCCAGATCCCTCTTCTACAAGCATGGGTATAACAACACGACCTATGCACAAGTTGCAAAACTTGCAGGAGTCAATCTCGGCACCATCGTTTACCACTTTCATTCACTGGATAATCTCGCAGATATCATCTACAAGGATATAGTCCAGCAAAGAAAGGAAGTTTTCGTAAGAAAAGTTGAAACATACTTTGAACCGGGACGCTTTTCAAAATCTGCTATTGACCTTGCCCAGTACAGAGTCAATACGCAGTCTTATGTCGAGTATCCAAATTACTCCCGCTTTATTTCTGAAAGAATGCTTGTAAGTTCAACTTGGAACTCTCCGGCTTTTGACTACTCACTGTATAACATATGCCGAGATTACAAACTTCCCATCACTATGAACGAATACATACTGCAGAAGTATCTGTTCCTCCCCTATGCAACCATTGCAACATCTGCATACAACAGAGGCGATATAGATCTTACTGTAGATGAAATATTTGAATATCAGTTCAGAATCAGACTTCAGTCCTACGGCATGAAGGAAGAAGACATTGAAGATCTTCTTACAGATGTAAGAACCATCGCCGAAAAGGTTCATCTTCACGTAAGTGAGCAGATGAATTTCTACTAATCTACTAATTCCGAACTAAAATTAAGAAGGAAGAAAAATGATTTCGATAGTAGAGGTCAAAACAAAGGCACAGAGGAGACTCTTCGCCAAGTTTCCCACAAACTTTTATAAAGAAGTCCCCCAGTACATACCCAACACTTATGATGATGATTTAAACGATTGGGATCCAAACAAGAATCCTGCCTTTGAGTATTGTGATGCAAGATGCTGGCTTGCTTACAAAGACGGAAAACTTGTAGGACGTATAGGAGCTATCTATAACAAACGCGCTAACGAAAAATGGAATACTAAGCGCCTTCGTTTTTCGCAAGTCGATTTTACTGATGATGACGAAGTTGTAAATGCTCTCTTTAAAACAGTTGAGGACTGGGCCAAAGAACTTGACTGCAACGAAGTACAAGGGCCATTAGGATTTACCGACCTGGACAGAGAAGGAATGCTGATCGAAGGATTCGACAGAAGAAGCTGTTTCTTTACATACTATAACTACCCCTATTACCCAAAGCAGCTCGAAAGACTCGGATACATAAAAGATGCAGACTGGATCGAAAACTACTGCACTCTTCCCGATCCCGATGACAAGAAAACCTTTGACCGTTGGGAAAGACTCAGCAAATTCGCTCAAAGGCAAAACCATGTCCATATTCATAATGCAAAAACAGTCATAGGATACATTCCCCTTCTTAAACAGTTTTTTAATTTGATCAATGTAGCCTATGCCCCGCTCTACGGAACAGTAGAGCTTTCCGATAAGCAGATTCAAAAATATGCATCTAAATTTGCACCTTTAATCAATCCAAAGCTAAGCTGTTTTGTAATGGATAAAAACGATAATATGGTTGCCATGGGAGTCGGAGCTCCAAGCATGGCAGAGGCTTTAAAAAAGCATGACGGAAGACTCTTCCCGACAGGATGGATCGATGTGCTGAAATAGCGGTAAAGCCGGAGTATCAAGGCAAGGGAGTGAACGCCATAGTCATCAACAAGCTGATGCGCGGTTGCCGTGATATGGGCATCAAATATGCCGAAACCGGACCCACCCTTGAACTCAATGATAAGGTTCTTGCCCAATGGAAATACTTCGACGTAGAACAGCACAAAAGAAGAAGATGCTTCATAAAAAAGATATAAGAAAACCCGGCTGCAGCCGGGTTTTTACTATTTAGTAGAAGATTCTTTAGAAGAGCCAGTTCATGTACCAGTTGAATACCTGATTGCTTCCGGCTTCAAATTTGCCGCGAGCATAATC
>CAZALQ010000125.1:0-4956 GCA_964485605.1 uncultured Oscillospiraceae bacterium | reverse complement strand
TGAATATAATTAAGTCATCAAACTTCATTTGATCGTCCTTTCAAATTGTTTAAATAATGTAGTTTGTATTAAGCTTTTGTAAAAACACCTTATGACTATCTTATAATGACATAAAAGAGCGTTGTGCAAATTAAGCACTCTGAAGGTGCAAAACCTGCACTTCATTATCGCTATATTTAGTATTACTATGAGATTGTAAAGATATGCATATCTAAAAACAATTATTTCTATTTCTTTTAGAATGGAGGATGGCTTATGAAAAAAATATTAAGTGTTATTCTGAGCTTATGCATGGTTTTCGTATTCAGTGGTTCCACATTTGCTACAGAGCGCAATGATAAACCAACTTCTTCAGAAGTATTGTTTCTTGATGGCACATACTATCAGTTCACCTATGATTTCAATGCGGAATATCGCACTGTTAATGTTGTCAATCTCTCTAATGATGAAGAAACTAAAACTATATTCAATTTAACAAGCGGGGAAGTATATGTCAATGGGCAACTGTACACTTCGGTACATGTTTCTCCATTAGATGCAGAGCAAACCAATTCCTTGAATTCTGGGTACACACTTCTTTCTTATGGCAGCGATAGTATTTCGTGGTCTCAGAATACAGCACTTGCTACATTCTTGTCTATACTCTCTGCAATACTCAGTATTACTGGTCATGATATTCTTGCCAAGATTGGAAATATTGCTTCAAATCTTGCATCAACTGGAGGTAGTGGCACCGCAACTGTTTACATTTATTGGACAGGAGCAGGAAGTAACCCCCTTATATATTGGTTCCATTGGTACCTTGATATAACTGCAGGTACACATTATTCTCTTGGCTGGTATGATACCTACCATATTGAAACCATATATTAACAACACGCTTACAGCGCGTATAATGGGGATGGAGTATGAGAGAAACTATTCTCTCATACTCCACGTATTCTTATAAAGTTAATATATATACATGTAAGGGAGGGGGAGTTTTTATGTAGATTAAAAGAGGGTTGATCCTTACATTAACAGGATTTTTACTGACATTCGCAAATATTTATATTGTCATTAACGAAAGGACTGTTAATATAATGCCACAATTTATCGGTTGGTTTCTTTTATGTTTTGCACTAAAAGATATCAGTTTCAACATCAAGCGTAGGAATTGGTCAAAGGTGATTGCGATAATAATAGGTTTTATTACATTTATTGAATGGGTTTTGAACCTTATGTTGACCTTAGATGATATCAACCAAGTTTTCGTTTCCAATAGTGGCTTGTTACAAATTGTTTTCATGTTAGGACTATATTCGTCTCTCGAAGAACTTGATGAGTGCCAAAATGACAAAAAGGTTTCAAGTATCCATTTGATTAGATTCTTATATATAATAATGAGCATAATGTCCATCACTTTCAGTTGTATTTATGCTCTGTCTGGTAACAATATTGAGACTGTATTTCCCATTTTTCTATCTATAGGTGCAATTTCTGATTTACTTCGTATCCTTGTTGATATCAGTACCATAACCGTTTTGATTCATCTCATATGTAGTAATAGTGCAACATTATATAAAACTTCAGATATGGCGAATTGTAGCTAAAACAAAGGTAATGGGTTACATACCAATTCAGCTATTCCAAAAGCATCATAAGGACAAAAACATTATTGTCCCTGTGATGTTTTTAATAATCAGATAAATAGCGGCTTGCGATTGGAAATCAATATTTTTCGGCCGGAAGACCGAGCATATCAGAGAGTATCTCGATCTCCTCTGATACGTCGCCGTAGATCACGACGAAGTGAGGCTCCCAGCCGTTCTCCACCGCGTCATAGACCATCTCCTCTGCGCTGTTTTCCGTCCTTACCACAAGGGAAGTCCCCAGGAATTGCTGAGGCATGTCAAGGACCTCTCCTCTGGCTATGAAGGCCCTGAAGGTCCCGTCATATTCTCTTCCTATCCTGAATATAGTCACCTGATCGCAGGGCCTGCATCCGAATTCAAGAGTAGGTCCTATCTTCCTGTTGCAGTGCACTCCCGCGCAGGCTCCGGCATCCTCTCTGGCCAGGGAGCAGGCAGCTGTTCCGCAGTGCCAGAAATAAAGGGTATTTTCCTCTTCGTTCAAAGATACTGGATCTCCGAAAAATACAGGACTACCTGAAAGCTTCATCCCTATATACATGGAGAGAGCTCCGTATGTATCCGCTTCACAGGCTGCGGCGACTCCCATGTCATTGAGCATGGCGAGCACGGCACACACTGGGGTCCCGAAGGCTGTAAAAAAATCAGGCCAGCACCTCGAAGAGAGATCTCCTATGCCGCTTTTCCTGACGTATTCATCGTAGGCTCTGTAGAGCCTCGCAAAATCAAGGCGGTTCTTTTCGGGCGTCTCGTCGAGGCCTTTTATAGACTTTTCGGCCTTTGCCAGGTACTCTTCAATATCATTATCTGAAAAACGCTTTGCCTTGTCTATGAGCTCTCTTGCCTCTATGGAGTCGAGGCGCACTCCGAAGGTCTGGAGCATCTCCGTATCAAGAGCTCTGCCGAAGCCAATGCCCTGGGGAGTATGACCTATCTGGGCTATTTTGAGGTCTTTCAGCTCTTTCTTTAGCATGGCAGCCCTGTATACGGCTTCGATCTTTCTTCTTACCTGCGGCTCGTTCGCGGCCCCGTAGATATATTCCTTGGAATTCATTCTGCGCGGTTCTGGTTAGACACTGGATACTATCTCTTCTGGTTGCACGAAGTTTCATTTCCCCACTCTGTGCAACCGCGAGGTCTGATAGACAGAATAATGAGTGGATTATCGGGGGTAAAAACGGCATTTACGATAGCGAAAACCACCAAAATGCGGGCAAAATAGCCCCGCGGCAAAGATAAGAGCAAGTGCTGGTTTGGAGAACCTTTGTCTGATGCAAATTTCATTGCAGAGGGAAAGACACTTCAAACGAAGTATAGGCCAGTAATAAGATTTAATGGGAAGCATACCGCATCTGCTTTGTATGGGTTTCTAGAAATGAACAGAGTATCAAAAAAGGGTGCAGATGAAGGACAAAAAGAAAGTGCCTTTTCAGTTTACATCAGAAACCATGTGCGCTGCAGTAAATGCGGAAGTCCTATGGCATATAAGGTGAGCAAAAACAATAAGCCATATTTGAGATGCTCAAAATATCCTACATGTAATACAAGCGGGCTCGTTGAACAAGTGTACGTAGATGCCTTTATTGCAGATAATGATGTGCGCTGCCCAGAAGACAGAAGCCGAATGAAGTCTTCGATTGGGAAGAATGGTGTATATATTAAGTGTCCTACATGCAGAAAAGCATATACATTAGACGAAGTTTGATTTTGTAAATTACCATGATTAGCTTAATTGGAGAAACGATTATTCACAAGATGAACGGTAAAGGAGAAGTAGTATCTTTTGATGAAGGTACGATGATTCTTAATGTTCGCTTTAGATCTGGTGTAGTCATTCCATTGCAATATCCGGAGTCTTTCGAAGATGGGATGATTACATTTCAGAATGATGATTTGCAGCAGACTGTACATATCAGGTCCAAGAATGAAAGGACTTTTGAATTTACAGGTAATAATAATCAGGGCGGTAGGGCTTTTGTTGAAAGCAAACAGCGCCCTCAAAAAATATCACATCCAAAGAAAAAGATGATAGATGTTGTCGACAATCCGTATGATTGGGAGGAAAAACAAGACAGACGATGTGAGACTTGCCAAAGGTATAAAAGATCGCTTTGCGCAGGACTGCGAAATCCAAAAACGTGTCCTGAATATGAGGCAATCCCCCATATAACAAAAGCTGAAATGTATCTATGGAAGAAGTGACGTTACAATATACAGAGGAATACAATGCATAGTATAGAGTATAAAGATTTATTTAAGTGTATTTCAAAACGTGCCAACCGTCATTTAAAGCGAGTAACATATAAAAATGTAAAACCTAAATATCATACGAAAAAGATTATTTTAGTGGATTCATTTGTTGAGCAGTGCCCAAAGTGTAATGAAAAACTAGTATCACACATAAATCTTATCAGGATTGGAATAAATGCGTATTATTCACTAATAGGTGGGAAGTGCAAACGATGCCAAGCATTTATAGTATGGGACAATATAGGTGTTGAGACTGCTATACAAGAATCTAGAGATAAATTGAAAGTAGACACAACGTTTTTGACAAATCAAGAGGCACGTCAAGGCTTTATAAAAGAAGCACAGCTATCTGTTGAGGAAAAAATCTCATCGATAAGAAAATTAGACAGTTTGGGTAATAAAAATGATCAAAGAGTAGGAGCCTCTTACCCCAAAAGCGAAGGAGTAGCAGTTATAAAAGATAGTCCTTCGAAGGAAGTAATAACTGACAATTATTTGATAGAAGATAAAAGTTGTTCGAATTGTCAAAGATCTGCAAATGATCAGTGCGCAGGAGTGTATAACGCGAAAAAATGCAGAAGATTTATACCGAAGATAAGCATGACACATGACCCGGAATTGTATCAGAAAAGGCGTAAAACAAAATTTGTACACTCAGAAGAACAGTACTGATATGATTTCGAGTAAAAAAACTATTGGAAAAGAAAATAATCGTGATAATAGTTATATATATTGTGGTCAAATATCTGATATCGGATACAATATATTGTATTTTATAAAAGTGGTAGTCGCCGGAGAATAGTGAATAAAACCTATATCTTTTTCCTCAGGATCTCAGTTATTCGATTGATCATCCTGGGGTTTTTGTATTGTAAACATTGCATTGGATATTAGTGGTGGCCAAATATGTCTTTATCTATATAAAAAATTGAGATAAAGACAAAGTATATTGATAATACCTGTCTTTATGACAGAACAGATAAACACTAATCTGGGAATTTCCAGGGTGTTATAAGAACAGTCGACCAAGAACACTAAGGGAGCAGCCATGACCGACATTGGCGAAATGAGCTTT
>CAZALQ010000124.1:0-4996 GCA_964485605.1 uncultured Oscillospiraceae bacterium | reverse complement strand
CCCGTACAATTTGCGATTCTTTGTCAAAAATGTATTTAATACCCTTCATAGTGCTGATATACTAAATATAAAATTTATAAATATAGAAATTTGAGAGGAGGAGCTCTATGAGACTTGCAATCATACATCAAAAAACTACTGCAAAACCCATGGATTTTAAGCCGGAGCACGTGGAAATGCTAAAGAAAGTATTCCCGGATATTGAAATCACCCTCTGTGAAACAGAGGAAGAGCTGATTGAAAAATGCCCCGATGCAGAAATTCTCTTTTGCTTCGGAACTCAAACTCCGGAAAAATGGGCAAAAGGAGCCAAAAGCCTCAAATGGGTACAAAGTCTTTCTGCAGGCGTAGATAAGCTGGAACCCTTAAGAGAGCTTTTCCCGGAACTTATCATAAGCAAAATATCAGGAGTTCACGGCATACCAATGTCTGAGTCGGCCATAATGTACATACTCATGTTCTTAAACCGCATGCCCTTTATTATGAGAAACCAGATAAAGGGTGTATGGGAAAAACCTCCTCTTCCGGGATCTGATGATTGCCATGAAAAGGTCGTAGGCATAGTAGGTATGGGCGATATAGGAAGACAGGTTGCAAAAAAATGCAAACTTTTCGGCATGACCGTTTACGGGTCAAAACTGGATACCTTGCCTGAAGAAGATCTCGACAGAATATTCAGGGTTGAAGAGAACAAGGAAATGATTTCACAATGCGACTTTGTCATATCCCTCCTTCCTGCAATGCCGTCAACAATGAACTTCTTTAATGATGAAATATTTGATTCCATGAAGGACGGGTCCTATCTCATAAGCATGGGAAGAGGCACTGTGGTTGACGAAGACGCTTTGATAAGAGCTCTCGAAAAAGGAAAGCTTGCGGGAGCCGCCATGGATGTATTTGCAAAAGAGCCGCTTCCAAAAGACAGTCCGCTTTGGAAGATGGAAAATGTGATCATCACTCCTCACTGCTCTGCAAATACTCCTTTTTATTACGACAGAGCCATTGGCCTTCTTTGTGACAATCTTAAGGACTTCCTGGAAGGAAGACCTATTAAGACTGAAGTTAAGCCTCCGGTCTAAATACAAAACCCCGTCTTCCGGCAGACGGGGTTTTTAGACGGGATATATTTTTTGCCGGAGCTTTAAGCATGCTCTGCAAAAATATATATCACTATTTCCATATTTTGTCAATTATTTGCCTATATCCGAAAGCGTCTCACCCATATCCTTTATAGATTTGAAACCCTTTCTTTATCTGAACACCAAAGATTGTTTTAGGGCAAAGGAAAACAAAAACTGTCAAGGATAATGAGAAAAGACGAAAGACTTTTCTCATTACTCCAAAACCTCGAGCCTTCCTTCCACCCCAAATCCGAGGTGCTTGTTGTTTTCAAAGTACTCAAGAAGAGTCTGTACATCGCTTGTTGTAAGGATAATGGGCTTTCCGTTGGCGTTGACTTCCTCATGGGTTATATTGAAAAACTCAGGAAGGTTATTGTAATGGAATTCCTGAATGCCTACTGTATAGATTTTGTCGTCCAAAATCTCTTCGCCGTCTAATTCACATTTGAGTATTTCGTGGCGTGATTTTGAGTAGATTACATGCATGCCCTTTGAGAGCTGGTAAAACTCAGTATGCTCTCCTTCCCATGCCTCATCACGGTAAATCCAAAGAAGCATTTTCTTAAGCTGAGCACCGGTAACCTTTACGCCGTATGATTTACCGTCATATGGATAGCATTCGGTGAAATCCTGGAAGGTTACTATGGGCCCCATATGGGTTTTTCTAACAGATCCTGATCCCATGAAGAACAGATCTACGGAAAGAGAATCTTTCATTGCATCCGCAAATACTCCGCCCAGCTCTGTCTGCATCCATCTGTCAGGATGAGATAGTTCATAGTCAAAGTTTGCAACGACCTTTGAATACTTAAGATCTGTCTTTGCTTTGATGGAACCTATGAGTTCCTCTATTCTTTCATCCCTTGGGCAGTTCTTGGCATTGATGGGTATAGCCTGCCATTTGTATGACTCGATGCAGTTGTTTTCCGTATCCACCACTATGTCGAATCTTCCTATCTGATCTGTACCGGTTCCTGCTTGAACAATAGGAATGCCGTTTACGACTGCTGGTTCTTTGATGAAAGTGTGAGAATGCCCTCCTATAATGATATCGACTCCCCAGGCAGGGTCCAGCATTGCTGCAAGTTTTTTATCTTCCTCAAAACCTATATGGGTAAGGAGAACCGTAAAATCTATATCTACCGAATTGTATGCATTACAAATCTTTCCGACTTCCTGAGCAGCATCCTGAATGCCTATGAAGGATCCTATGAGATGTTCACCCTTGGTTTGGGAAATAACCTCTTCAGTAATAATCCCTATAAAGAGAATTTTCATACCGTCAATTTCCATAATATAATGGGAATTAAATATTCTCGTATCAAGTCCCTTTATATACAGATTGGCGTTTACAATGGGGAATGTAGCCAGTTTTTCCAGAAACAAAAGATGCGCCACTCCATAATCCGTCTCATGATTTCCAAGAGTTACAACATCCGGTGCCAGAAGATTAACTATCTGTATAGTTGAGAGGCCCTGGAACTCACTGTCTATTACGGAGCCTCTTAACATGTCACCCGCTATTGCATAAACGTCATTGGGGTCTTCATTCCTGCATTTTGTCAAATAACCTGACAGCATAGATACACCGCCTGTCAGGTTTTCATCAACCTTTTCAGCAAGAAAGTCTCCATGCATATCGTTTGAATGAAGAAGTGTTAACTGTTTAAATCTTGTTTCGCTTGCAGCCCTATTCTCTTCCATGGCCTTACCTCACTTTCCTTTTTATTTAAATATTTTCTTTTAAAACAATTTTTTCCTTCAATTGCATTATATCCTACACTGACATACATTACTACCTAAGTTTTACAAATATGGATGATCTATCCAAAAAGTTGACAAATCATATCAAAACCTTAATATTAAGTATTATGAGATACATGATTTACGGTGCAGGCTCTTTGGGAACAGTTCTCGGGGCCTTCATTACAAAAGCAGGAACAGATATTGACCTTGTAAACAGAAACCGGGCCCATGTAGATGCACTTAACACAAAGGGGGCCTTGGTTTTAGGCGGCATAAACCTTTCTCAGAAAGTCCATGCCATGACACCTGATCAGCTTAAGGGGGAATATGACATAGTCTATCTCCTTACAAAACAGCAACAAAATATCGAGGCTGCAAAAATTATCAAACCCCATCTTAAAGAAGACGGTATCCTGGTGACCCTCCAAAACGGAATACCCGAAGGACCCTTGGAGGACATTTTTGGAAAAGGGAAAGTAATGGGATGCACCGTAGAATGGGGAGCAACCCTTAAGGCTCCCGGTATTTGCCAATTTACTAGCGACCCATCTCCCGAAAAGCTATCCTTCCAGACAGGAAAGCCAAGTGAGATGGATGAAGAGAAATTCAGAGAAGCAGTTAGAGTTTTATGCCTCATGGGACCTGTTCATATACGGGAAAACTTTTCCGGCGTCAGATGGTCAAAGCTTCTTGTAAACGCCACCTTTGCAGGAATAGGCACAGTAATGGGCGGAACCTTTGGAGATGTGGCAAATACAAGAAAAGCACAGAAGGTGGCCAGCCTTTGCGTTAAGGAGTGCATTGATACAGCCCACGCCGCAGGCATCGAGTTTACGGATGTTCAGGGCATAAACATATCAAAGCTTTTTTACTTTACAAATCCTCTTAAGAAACGCTTTGTTGAATTTTTACTTCCTTTCGTAATGAAAAAGAACGGAAATATAGAGCCTTCCATGCTCCAAGATCTTAAGAAGGGGAAACACTGCGAAGTGGATTTCATAAACGGAGAAGTTTGCAGATGGGGACGAAAATATGGGGTCCCAACGCCTATTAACGATAAAATCGTCGAGATCGTAAAAAAGGAGGAGACAGGATCACTTCCCATCTCCGCCGATAATCTTGATCTTTTTAAAATTTAGCTAAATACGAATGGTTAGGACGTTAAGTCCCAGTATATTTTGATACTCCACGGATTTTGCCAATGAATATATCATTCTGATGCCGATATTTTTTACCGGGTCCTTTGGATCCACCATATCCTTTCTTTCCGATGGGTTAAAGGCTATGCAGTCATCCTTAATACGAATGATCAAGGAGCCTTCCTTTTCAGCCACTCTGATATCTATGGAGTGGTTTTTCTTATCCTTTGTAAAGCCGTGCTCGAGGATATTTCCTGCCATTTCCTCAACTGCAAGTCCCGCGAGGTTCGATCTTTTCTTATCTATACCTCTGTCACCGCAGAACTGTATAACTGCATCTGATAAGGAGATGACATCCTCCATTGTCTTTGCCGAAATATCGATCCTGTCTTTTTCGTCATAGCCAAATCCCTTTGGCAAAACCAAAAGATCCTCCATATTCTTTGGAAAATGCTTTATGCATACCCAGGAATAAACTAAAACGAAAAGAGTAGTAATGGTACCGTTGCAGATGTTTGCATAATATATGCCGTCCATTCCAAGGATGGGGACAAGCAAAGCGGAAGCTGCCACCATATTGATGACTCCATCCAAAAGTGCGAGGGAGTGAATGAGAAACTGCTTATTCATGGTCTGCCCATAGCATGTAAAATGCATGCATATGACAGAAAGGGGCATGCAGAAGGGTATGATCCTAAAACCTCTTAAGGTCATATTGAAAACTTCAGCTCCTGTGTCATGGAAGTAAAGCATGGTAATGGGTTTTGCAAAGATTATGATGCCCGCCGCCACTGCGCACATTAAAGGTATATACCTGAAAAAGACGACCCTCATCACATCTATTAAGGACTGCCTGTCTTCTTCACCTGCACTGACGCTTATGAGCATCCTTGAGACGGCGACCATGCCCGCCGGGATGGACCAAAACAGGGTCATGAAGGAATTGAATGCATCAAAGGCAGAAAGTCCGGAGCTGCCCACATAAGCAAG
>CAZALQ010000123.1:0-5116 GCA_964485605.1 uncultured Oscillospiraceae bacterium | reverse complement strand
ATCTTTCTGTGAGTATCTTTTTTACGGCATCTTCGGAACCCGGATATACATAGGCTGTATCAAAGTATGTAAAGCCTGCATCAAGGAACAGGTCTACCATCTTCTTTGACTGCGCTATATCTATAGCAAGTCCTTTTCTTGGCAGCCTCATGAGTCCGAAACCGAGTTTTTTCGTATCTTCCATGTTTATTATATTTATTATCTTTCTAAAGCATTGTTGTGTATCTTCCGAAAGGAATATCCTCATAGCGGTCACATTTCCAAGCTCCGCCGTCGTCTTTAACAAAGACATAGAGGTGATCGGAGTAGTATGTGCTTATGGGGTTCCAGTCATCATCAAGTTCGTGCCAGGTGGCTTCAACTACCATGAACAGTATAGAATCATCTTTTACTGCCACAAATTTTGGCTTTACACTTTCAAGCCCTTCAGGGCCTCCCATTCCCATGGGTGCTATATAAACAGCTCCGTCTTGTTCGACATAGATAGGATATGGTCCTTCAGTCATGCCGGCCATATCCTTGATTTCTGAAGTTACTTTTGGAGTAAAAGCCGTATAAAGGAAGGTGTCAAAGTCCGCAATTGTCTTTATATCAGGATGGGTCAGCTTCTGATAGTAATTTCCGTTTATATATGTGGCATCTTCGCTTAAGGTGTCATACCATGATGCGAATGCGTATTTGAAATATACATTAGCAGCATTTTCAAAGAGCTTTGTATCTGCCTCAGACGGTGCGCTGAACTTAAGATTTGCAGTCATCTTGATCGGGAAGAAAATATTATATTCACTTCCGCCGGATCCGATTGCTGCCTTGAGCTTTGTTGTAAGGGCATCGTCTATGGAAATAACCTTGTTAAAGTACTCTTCGTTTGATACATCGTCATCCCTAAAGGAACCTATGCAGCTGATTCCCTTGGTGTATTCTATATTGTCCTTTAGTATCACAAGATAGATTGGAGCTACAGCTTCGTCTGTAAAGATGATTTTTACAGGGAAGGTATCATGGTACTCATTTGCTATTCCCATGGGGATTGCATACATGGCCTTTATCTGAGTGCCTATTCCCAAAGATTCAAGATATGCATAGCAAATGTTGAGATAGTCTTCAGCATCCTCATTTGCCTTTGTATCAATGTGGAACATTGGGAAGTATGTATCAAGAGGTTTGTCATACAAAGAAAGCTTTTCATCGGCTTCAAGGGGCTTGATTGCATCCTTTTTATCGATTTTGGGAGGATCCGGTTTATCAGGTGTTATCGGAACTACCGGACCGCTCTGTGCAGATCCGTTATCGCTGTAGGATGAGGTAAACCTTCCGAAGGAAATATCAACATAAAAATCACATTTCCAATCGCCTTGTTCATCCTTTTCAAATACAAAAAGGTGTTCTGTATAGCGGGTGCCCGTTTCCTTAAAATCATCGTCAAAATCAACCCATGTCGCTTCTGCAATTATGAACAGTCTTGCATCTTCCTGGTAAGCAACATATTTTGGTTTAATTGATTTAAGGCCCATGGGTCCGCCCATGCCTATGGCCATTACATATAGGCTGTCGTTTCTTTCAATGTATACAGGTGAATCTCCAGACTCAAGACCCAAGGTATTTACGATTTCATCTAAATTCCTTTTGGTAAATGCTGTGCCAAGATAGGATTCAAGATCCTTTAGACTTTTTATGACATTGCTTTCAAGCTTTTGATAGTACATGCCGTTTTCGGTCAATGTATCTGTTACTGAAAGCTCATCGCCCCAGCTTGCAAGGGAATACTTATTAAAGATTGTCATAGTATCTTCAAGAAGAGTTTCTACGTTGCTGCCCGGCATTGAAAAAGCGAGGTTCCTCGTCATCCTGATCGGGAAACAGATATTAATGTCATCCCTTAAAAGACCTAAGTTCTTCTTTAGCTTTGCATCATAAAGATCGGCTATCTCGATTACCTTATCAAAGTATTTTTCATCGGCAACATCTGTTTCTCTGAAGGAACCCATAAAGGACATACCTGCTGTATATCTTCTCATATCTTCGAGCATTACAAGAAATATAGGTGAGATGTTTTCATCTTCAAATACTATCTTAATGGGAAATACTTCTTCATATTCGCTGGCAATTCCCATATGGATAGCATACATTGCTTTGATCTTGGCCCCTATGCCAAGGGTCGCAAGATAATCGATTGAACCATCCAGAAGTTCCTGGGCATTTTTATAGCTGTCCGTTGTTATGCGGTGGAGATCAAAATCCTGATTTGTTCCGCCGTCGTGAAGCTTAATTTGCTCATCTTCTGAAACAGGCGCAATGGCGCTGTTCTTGTCATCATTACCATTTCCTTTTTGGCAAGCGCACGAAAATATCATGAGCAGGGCCAAAAAAACTGCTAAAACTTTTTTCATGATTGGTCTCCTTTCTTTAGATGTTGATACATACTAATCTATATATGAATATACCATAAACAAGAGCTAAATGGAAATATAGGGAAAACAAAGAAAAGAATTGACAAAATATATTTGATGCAATATAATCTTATCAAATATAAACTTAATGATTATTAAACGGAGGGAAAATTATGAGTTTTTATGATCTTAGCGTAACAGCTGCAGACGGCAGCGAAGTATCAATGAAGGATTTCGAAGGGAAGGTAGTTCTCGTTGTTAATACAGCAACAGGCTGCGGATTCACACCTCAGTACAAGGATCTTGAGGAAATGTACGCAAAATATCATGATCAGGGTCTTGAGATTGTTGATGTTCCATGCAACCAGTTTGCAGGACAGACTCCCGGAACAGATGAAGAAATCCACGATTTTTGCACACTCAACTACGGAACAGAATTCCCGCAGATGAAGAAAGCAGACGTTAACGGTGAAAATGCAATTCCTCTTTTCAAATATCTTAAGGAGCAGAAGGGATTCGAAGGTTTTGGCAAGGGCGTAAAGGCAATGGCAATGAACGCAATGCTTGCAAAGATCGATAAGGATTTCAAAAACAATCCTGAAATCAAGTGGAACTTCACAAAGTTTGTAGTAGACAGACAGGGTAATGTCGTTGCTCGTTTTGAGCCGACAGCAGATATGGCAGATGTAGCATCCTGCGTAGCAGCTCTTATCTAGGATATATAAAATGGCTCAACCTTATGAACAGTTAAAACTTAAGAATCAGCTTTGTTTTCCCCTTTACGCCTGCGCAAGGAAGATAGTTGGAGCATATACTCCATATCTAAAACCCTTGGGCCTTACCTATACTCAGTACCTGGTATTTATGGTATTATGGGAAAAGGAAAAAGTAAGCGTAGGGGAACTGGGAAGCTTCCTTGATCTTGATGCGGGGACACTTACTCCGCTTCTTAAGAAGCTTGAGAAAGAGGGGTATATAACCAGGGAAAGATCTAAAGATGATGAAAGGATTACCGTCATCAGTCTTACGCAAAAAGGGTCTGATCTTAAAGAAGAATGCAAGGATATACCTTTTAAGATCTCTACAGCATCCAACGCATTAAGTCCAAGCGAAGCCGGTGAACTCTACAATTTACTTTATAAATTTTTAAGGGAAGAAAAAGAGTAATGAGTAAAGAACAAAACAGAGACAGTCAGATAATAAGGGTCAGCATCATAGGGATCATAGCTAATGTATTTCTTGCGGGATTCAAGGCGGCAGTTGGTGTCATAAGCCATTCCATAGCAATAGTTCTGGACGCTGTAAACAACCTTTCCGATGCTGCAAGCTCCCTTATAACCATTGTCGGAACAAAGCTTGCGGGGAAGGATCCTGATAAAAAGCATCCCCTCGGATACGGAAGGATAGAGTACTTAAGCGCCATGATCGTAGCTGCTCTTGTACTTTATGCAGGTCTTACATCCTTTGTAGAATCCGTAAAGAAGATTATCAATCCGGAAACTGCCGATTACAGCACAGTTACTTTGATCATCATAGCATCAGCTGTAGTCGTAAAGCTTATACTTGGAAGCTTTGTAAAGAAAAAAGGAGAAGAGCTTAATTCAGGCGCACTGGTAGCTTCCGGCTCAGACGCAAGTTTTGATGCTATCCTTTCTGCATCAGTTCTTCTTTCAGCCATAATCTTTCTTGTTTGGCATATAAGTCTTGAAGCATATGTAGGCGTTATCATTTCAGGTTTTATCATCAAATCAGGATTAGAGATGCTGTCAGAAACTCTTGATGAGATACTTGAGAAAAGGCCCGATGCCGATTTCGTAAAAGAGATCAAGAAGACTATATGTGAGGATGAGGCAGTTCACGGGGCCTATGACCTCATACTCCACAGCTATGGACCTGACAAATATATGGGCTCTGTTCATGTGGAGATAGAGGATACCATGAGCGCAGAGGAAATCGACCTTATGCAAAGGCGCATTGCGAATAGGGTGTATGCAGAACATGGGGTTGCTCTTACAGGCATAGGTATTTACTCCATCAATACGACCAACGATGCAGTAAAGTCGATGAGATCTGAAATCGTTCGTATGGTAATGGCGCATGAGGGAGTGCTCCAGATGCATGGCTTCTATGCAGATATGGAAAAGAAGAAGGTAAATCTTGATATAATCCTTGACTATGCATTAGAAGAAAGAGAAAAGCTTTTTGCTGAAATAAAGGATGAACTTAAAAATGCATATCCCGACTTTGATTTCCATGTAGCGCTGGATATAGATATCTAAAAATTCCAAAAATATATATAATTCCAAAAGCTCCTTTCAAAAGGGTGTATCCCACAATTGAAAGGAGTTTTTTGTATTATTTTTAATTTACCACTTTACAGCATTAGAGTAATGGAGTATAATCCCAAATATATTTCAAAACTAGTATTTTTTGGGAGGAGAGAAATGAAAAAGTTATTTGTTTTACTGCTCATATCAGTACTATTAATCTCATGCGTTTCTTGCGGAAAAGAAGAAAGTAAGGAAAAAACAGATCTTGAATATGTGCAGGATAAGGGAGTATTGGTTGTAGGTATAACTGATTTTGCACCTATGGATTACAAGGATGCTTCCGGCGAGTGGATCGGATTTGATGCAGATCTTGCCAAGAAGGTTGCTGATTCACTTGGCGTAAAGGCTGAATTTGTCGAGATCGACTGGGATAACAAGGTTCTTGAGCTCAACAAC
>CAZALQ010000122.1:0-5117 GCA_964485605.1 uncultured Oscillospiraceae bacterium | reverse complement strand
GGTCAGACCTGTAAGATAACTATTGTTCAGTCAGCGGTTTTCGACAGTACTCTTTTTCGGAGTTTTCATTAACTGGGGCTCGACTTGAAAAGATCGGCATAACATCTATTTTTCCTCCATAGTATTTTCTTATTTCCTTCTCCAACGTTTTTGTCTCCGGTAACAAATAATCCATCTTCCTTAAATGCTTTATCAGATACTTATTCTTTTCAAGTATTTCTGGCAACCACCCGCCAACAATAGGATATGCAATAGAGTATTTATAACGATTCTTAAATATCGAAACAATGGGTAAAATAAGCTTTATTCCCTTCTTATTTGGCATAACGATAATTGGGTCGCAAGTTCTGCATATTTTAATTATTCCGTGTAACAGCTTAAACTTTTCGGCTTTCCAGTTTGATGTGTCTATTCTGGCAATCTGCTCTTCACCATATTCTTTTATAAGCTCATTGTATATTCCGATTGTTTTACTCATTTGACCACCAATTATGGGATCTCTCACCGAATATCCAAAGTAGCCAATGAAACCAATCTTTTTCATTTCTCTAATCCATGATGATAGGTTTCTCATTACGTTTTGCGGTTCAAAAGCCTTACTATATTCCATTGCATTTTTCTTCATCAATAATATACTATTCTCGTTTTCTACCGCTGTGATGATAAGCTCTGTTAGTTTTTCTACATCATGCACCGGAAAAAGGTATCCTGTTTCACCATCCTTGATTAGTTCACTGTTAAAACGCCAATCTGATGCTATTACCGGTAGTCCTGTCATAAAGCCCTCGCAAATTGTTGTTGGAAATCCCTCTCCTGGATAGAAAGAAGGAAACAGCATCATATAATAACCACTTAACTTATCAAGCCCTTCATCAGTTGCAAGAACACCACAATATGAAATGGCTTCATTGTTATTAAAGATTGTAGCATAATGGTCTTCAAAGCCCCTTTCTATTGGTCCCCATATATCGAGATGACATTTTACACCTCTTTTATTCGCCAATGAAATGGCTTCTATGGCCTCGTCTATACCTTTTTCTGGAGTAACACGAGAAAATGTACAAAAGCACTTTATGTTCTCTGAGTGTTGTGAGTACATTGGCATTCTCCCTATTTCAGTTCTTTCGCAAACACATCTAATGCTCTTCTTATCACATCATCCATGTCATAATACTTATACTCGGCAAGACGACCTAAGAAGATGACATTCTTCTCCTGGCTTGCTAAATCTCTATACTTCTGTGCCAGTTCCTTCCACTCCGCCGTCGGGAAAGTGTAGAAAGGTTCTTCACCATCACATGGGATCTCTTTAAGAATAGTCGTCTTGTCACTCTTCTGCCCAGTCAGCTTCTTGAACTCTGTGATTCTCGTATACTCATAATCCATCGGCCACCTTGTGCTTGCCACTGGCTGATAAGACTCACAATCATGTGTTTCAAAAATGAACTTAATGCTGCGATACTTAAGCTTCCCAAGTTTATAGTCGAAGTAATAGTCGATAGGACCTGTATAGATCAGCTTTTCATATTCGATATCATTAATAACTTCCTTATAATCCGTGTTCAGCAGCACCTTAATCTCAGGATGGTCAAGCATCCTTTGGCACATCTTTGCAAATCCACCCTTAGGATTTCCCTGATACTGATCAGTAAAGTACCGTGTGTCTCTGTTCTTCCTAAACGGGATTCTGCTGATTACGCTCTTATCAAGCTGAGATGGGTCGACTCCCCACTGCTTAATCGTGAAGTACTTGAAGAATTTCTCGTAAATATCCTTCCCGCCTTGGCTCAGAACAACATCCTCACTGGTCTTGATTTCATCAATCTGAACCTTCCTGCTCTCAATGAATGCATCCATCTCGTCCTCGGAGAGATTCATGTTGTAGAGCTGATTAATGGTTTCTAGTGAAATAGGCATCGGCACAAAATTGCCGTTTACATATGAAAGAACCCTATGCTGATATTCATGCCAATTACAGTATTGGCAGACATAATCAAAAACTTCCTTATCGTTTGTATGAAAAGTGTGAGGTCCATACATCTGAACCAAGATACCAGCAGCATCATATTCGTCATAAACATTACCACCAATGTGATCCCGTTTCTCTATTACAAGCACTTTCTCATGAAGCTGTGTTGCAATTCTCTCCGCTACGGTTATCCCGGCAAGACCAGCACCTACTACCACATATTTGAATTTCATCATGAACTCCTCCCGTACTTTTTATGTAAGAACTTAGCAGATAAGAATGCTTTCACCTTATAATTCCAATTGACATCTTCCATATAGGGAAGCTCTTTTATTTCTTCCTGTTTTACTCTTCCAGTTTCAATCTTATTCTCAATCCACACATCAAATAAAATTTCACTTATCAGACCGCAAAATCGACTATCAAAATCACTTAATCCTGTGGTATCAATCTGGTCAAAAGCTTTGAACAAAATGTTGAAAAGCCAAGAGCAGTAATCATCCATCAGATCTTTTTGCAGAATCATCATATTGAACATATAGCCCCAGCGGCGTTTAAGAACCTTATTATAAGAACTCAAATACTCAGGACAATCTTGCTCTATGATTTTCTTTACTATCTGAAAATGCTTTTCATCATGAGTATGGGCATAATGAGAATATAAAGTTTCAATTAGATAACGTCTCTTCTTTGGAGTAAAAATCTTATATTTTCCAAGCAACGGCTTTATTTCTTCATGTGTAATCACCGATCCAATCATATCGTTTTTATTCGGATGACTACCCACAAAATATCGCCTATAATGAACCAGTCCTTTGTACTCAGAATCCACATTTTTCCACAGCCAGTAAAGACCCGTCTGTGTGCCGAAATTTGAATTCTTTATTGAGATATTTTCACCTGTATCGTCTCTAGTATAGCCGAAGTCTAATGGAGTTCCGTCCTTGTTTGTTTTGCCTGCAGCACCTACATGAAGAGGTAAATACATCTTATCTGTCGGCATAGGACTCTTTTTGTGAGTCGCTACAATTATCGTGATATCCTTCAACATTTCCGAAACTCCTTTATATTCTTTATTCAAGCAAACCATTATATTCAGCTATTTCTTCCTATCTCGGCTCCCAAGGACTGTATTCTTTACCTTCAAGTATGTCTGCAATACGCTCACAAGCATGCCCATCACCATACGGATTACATGCATGACTCATCTTGTCGTATTCAGCTTTATCCTCCAGCAACTTCTTGAAGGTCTTGTATATCGTCTCTTCATCGGTACCCACCAGCTTCAGCGTTCCGGCGTCTACACCTTCTGGCCGTTCTGTTGTATCACGCATAACTAATACTGGTACTCCATAACTCGGACACTCCTCCTGGATTCCGCCGGAATCTGTCAAGCACAGGAAACTCCGCGCCTCAAAATTGTGGCAATCAAAGACTTCAATCGGCTCGATGATGTGGATCCGATCACAATCTCCAAGTTCAGCTTCAGCAGCCTCACGTACAACTGGATTCATGTGAATCGGATACACAGCCTTGCATTCAGGATGCTCGTCAAGAACACGACGGATAGCTCGGAACATATGATGCATCGGCTCTCCCAAGTTTTCTCTTCTGTGTGCTGTGATGAAGATGAGCTTTCCATCTCCAATCCAGCCGAGTTCCGGGTGATGATAGTCTGTCTTCACAGTGTGTTGCATCGCGTCGATAACAGTATTGCCAGTCACATAAATATTCTCGGGCTTACGACCTTCCCTCAGCAAATTGTCTCTACTCAACGGTGTCGGTGCAAAGTTGTACTGAGATACTATAGACACAGCTTCCCTGTTGAATTCTTCTGGATATGGACTGTAAATGTTGTAAGTCCTCAGCCCCGCTTCAACGTGCCCCACAGGAATTTGGAGATAGAAACAGGCAAGAGCGGTCACAAAGGTAGTTGATGTATCACCGTGTACCAACACCACATCCGGCTTTTCTTTCTCCAGCACCTCTTTGATCCCGTTCAATACACCTGTCGTGATATCGAAAAGCGTCTGCCGGTCTTTCATGATGTTGAGGTCGTAATCAGGAACAACACCGAAGGTCTCTAAGACCTGATCAAGCATCTGCCTGTGCTGAGCGGTTACGCACACGACAGTTTGAATGGATGGTCTTTTCTTAAGTTCCAACACAAGCGGACAAATCTTAATGGCTTCTGGTCTTGTCCCAAAAACCAACATCACTTTTTTCATAAGTCAATAATCCTCTTAATAACCTATGTTTTGCTGTTCTAGTTGAATAGTAATACCCGCATTTTCCATCAATAGTAATCAGGAGCTAACCCTCAGCTTCCACACGTTTAGTCTGCAAAAGAATCGAAAAAGATAAGGACTGATTCTCCATATTACTAAGGCCGTATTATAACGAAAAGAAAAGCTCTCAGGAAAACCTTTTATAGAATTTACAATCTCTGTTGCTTGACTGTACAAGCTATCGTTACGGGAATAACAAGTTGATAAAAACGAAATCGCCTTTTTACACGCTGACAGATAATAAAATTGCTGCTCTTCCCTTGGATAGTGCCAAGATTTTATATCCATGTATCTCTCGTTTGCATATAGAAAGCCATCTCTCTTGTTCTTTGTTGTATTTGTGTGCGTAATGCTTCCGTCTCTGATAATATGATGATATAGACAATCTTTGATAAGGATAATTTTATCTGTTGAATGAACTATCTTGTGAGTAATTGCAATATCTTCATATACCCTCCCAATCGGGTAACGAATTGTATCAAACAGTTCACGTTTATAGATACGATTCCATACAGCGCATCCTCCATATTTATTGGCTACAATTTCATCAACATAACAAAAACAATTTGGTATATCCGATTTCCTAACGTTTTCTTTTGCTTTACCATCTTTCTCAACAGTCATTCCAAAGATTACCATATCAGCCAAACCCGCTTTTGCCACTTCATAAGGAGTCTTGCAAAAGTCGGATGCCACCCAATCATCTGAATCTACAAACATTAAGTACCTTGCACTGCTCTCTTCTATGCCCCTGTTTCTAGCTGCTGATAGGCCCAAATTTTCCGTATGTATAACACGAAACCATGGTCCTTCACCGTTCACATTATTAAAAGTTGTAAGCGCACTCGTTGTGACATAAC
>CAZALQ010000121.1:4146-5148 GCA_964485605.1 uncultured Oscillospiraceae bacterium | reverse complement strand
TGCTCGGGACGAGCAGCTCGACAACATCACCACCGACAATCTCGCTCATCTGCGGATCCGGGAAGGATGATATAAGCGTATATACCCTTGATCAGCTTCTTCCCCTAAGATTTGACTATGATGAGGCGATGAAATAGGAAACAATGTGTTTGGAACATTCCTTAGGGAATGGAAAGGTTCTTATAGGTGAAAAGAATATGGATGTAAAAGAGATATTAAAACGCTGCGATCACACTCTTCTTAATGTGGACAGCACATGGGAACAGATCAAAGGCATTTGCGATGACGGAATGAAATATGAGACAGCCTCTGTCTGCATTCCTCCTTCTTTTGTAAAGAGAGCAAAGGATTATGTGGGAGACAGACTTAAGATCTGCACTGTCATAGGCTTTCCAAACGGATACAATACCACTGCTGTAAAGGAATTCGAAACAAAGGATGCTCTTGAATGCGGCGCTGATGAAATCGATATGGTCATCAATATCGGAGCTCTTAAAGAGGGAAGATATGAAGATGTCTTAGATGAAATCAAAACTCTTAAGACCATATGCGGTGAGAAGGTTCTTAAGGTCATAATAGAAACCTGCCTTCTTACGGAGGAAGAAAAGATCAAGATGTGCGAGATAGTTACCAAGGCAGGCGCCGACTATATCAAGACATCCACAGGCTTTTCAACAGGCGGAGCCACAAGAGAAGATGTAGCTCTTATGAAGGCCCATGTTGGTGAAGGTGTTAAGGTCAAGGCTGCAGGCGGGATCAAGGATTTAAAGGATGCAGAAGATTTTATAAACCTCGGTGCTGACAGACTTGGAACAAGCAGAGTTGTTAAAGCTGCAAAGGCTTTAGAGCAGGAATAACTATGAGCAAGAGAGTATTTATTATAGTCCTTGACAGCTACGGTGTCGGAGAAATGCCCGACGCATACAAGTGGGGAGATGAAGGAAGTAATACCCTGGGAGCTATCAGAAACCTTCCTGAATTTGATTGCCCCAATCTTGTATC
>CAZALQ010000121.1:0-4136 GCA_964485605.1 uncultured Oscillospiraceae bacterium | reverse complement strand
GACTTTTTAACATTGACGGTGTAGGCGGAGGAATAGAAGATCCAAAAGGCGCCTTTGGAAAGATGACTGAGGTTTCTGCAGGCAAGGACACAACTACCGGTCACTGGGAAATGGCAGGCCTTATTTCAAGAACTCCGTTCCCTACATATCCCAATGGTTTTCCTGAAGATGTTGTAAGAAAGCTCGAGGAAGCATGGGGAAGAGGGACTCTTTGCAATAAGCCCTATTCGGGGACTGATGTCATAAGAGATTACGGCAAAGAGCATGTTGAAACAGGAAAACTCATAATATATACATCGGCAGATTCGGTTCTTCAGATAGCAGCCCACGAAGATGTGGTGCCCGTGGATGAGCTTTATCATTACTGCGAGCAGGCAAGAGAAATCCTCCAGGGCGAACATGGAGTCGGAAGGGTCATAGCAAGGCCCTTTGAGGGAGAATGGCCTTACCAAAGGACCGTAAGGCGCCATGATTTTTCTCTTGAGCCAAAAAGAACCATGCTTGATGTCCTCAAAGAAAAGGGACTTGATGTAATATCTGTAGGAAAAATATATGATATCTTTGCCGGGAAGGGACTTACGGAAAGCAACAGGACCGTAAGCAATATGGACGGCATGGACAGGGCTATGATAATAGCACAAAGGAATTTTGAAGGTCTTTGCTTCATTAACCTCGTTGAGTTTGATATGACCTTTGGACACAGAAATGATGCCCATGGCTATGCCCAGGCTTCTACTAATTTTGATATGCAGCTGGGTCTGCTGATGCCCCTTCTTAAAGAAGATGACCTTCTCTTTATTACGGCTGATCACGGATGTGACCCGTCAACACCATCCACCGATCACAGCAGAGAATATGTTCCGATCATAGCCTGGGGCAAAAAGGTAAAGCCGGGAGTAAATCTTGGCACACTTTCGACCTTTGCGGATCTTTCAGCTACGGTTCTTGATTATTTCGGGGAAGAGCCCTTATGCGAAGAATCAAAGAGCTTTCTTAAAGATATATTAAGGTAAGACTGGATAAAACATATTAGAAACAAACCGTCGGAATCTAAAGATTTTCGGCGGTTTTGTCTTCTACGAGATTGTTGACCCATACTTTTTTTGATACAAGGATGAGTCCTATTACAAGTTTTATTATGGTTGCCCCGAATATGATTGCATACATGCGCACTATATCAAGGTTTGTAAAATGGAGAAGGCTCCATGCGATGGGTATGCTGACGATCCATGAAAAACAGCTGTCAAAAAGGAAGGTGATGAGAGTCTTTCCTCCGCAGCGCATGGTAAAGTAGCAAGCAGTAACAGTACCGTCAACGGGCATGAGCACTGCAGATATCCTTATAAAGGATGTTGCCAGTGCCTTTATTTCCGCTGTTGTATTGTATATGTTTGCGATGAGCGGAGCACATATGAAAGTAAGGACTGCAATGACGCATGTAACGGAAAAGCTTAAGAATATCATCTTCCTGTCCGTATCCACTGCTTCTTCCTTATCGTTTCTTCCGAGGGAATGACCTACTATTATGGATAGAGCATTTCCCATGGCCATGTAGAAGGTCATGAAGAGATTGATGGCAGCGCTGGAAATATTGATCGCAGGTACCACTTCAATACCTTTTTGAGACATTATCTGGTTCAAAACCGTCTGTCCTGATGACCAAAGGAACTCGTTCATGAAAAGAGGAAGAGCTGTAATAAATATCGTTTTAAGAAGGGCCGGGGTTATATCCAGCTTTCCAAACATATCGATTGTAAATACAGCCTTTTCTTTATGGCTGTG
Organism: uncultured Oscillospiraceae bacterium; assembly: GCA_964485605.1. Taxonomy (GTDB): domain Bacteria; phylum Bacillota; class Clostridia; order Peptostreptococcales; family Anaerovoracaceae; genus RUG13409. The sequence goes on along the minus strand of CAZALQ010000121.1, from coordinate 2,354 downwards.
AGCCCAGAGTGCATTGATGGAGAACTCAGCGACTCTTGAAATGTTTGTTGCGATGGCAGCTCCCATAACGCCTAAGGCCGGGAAGCCAAACTTTCCGTAAATCAGTATGTAATTAAGAATGAGGTTTACAAAAACAGCAGTAACTCCCGATATCATGGGGAGTTTTGCTTCTCCTGTTTCCCTTAAGGTTCCTGCATAGGCCTGGCTGAGTCCGAAGAAGGGAAGCCCGAAGAGAATGTATGAAAGATATCCCTTTGCATATTCTGCAGTCGTATTTAAGTTAAGTCCTGCCTCTCCTTCGTGAAGATACAGCCACACCAGATCCTCTCCGAAGATTATGAGTATTGCAATGGCGATCCCTACAAAAGTTGTCACGGCAATGAGCTTGATCCTAAAGGTTTTTCTTACGCCGTCTCTGTCGCCTTTTCCGTGGTACTGGGCTGTGAAAATACCTATTCCGGATATCATTCCGAAAAGTCCTAAGTTCACGACAAAAAGGAGCTGGTTTACTATGGCAACTCCTGACATTGGCTCTGTGCCCGTCTGTCCTACCATAATATTATCCAGCAGATTTACAAAGGTTGTTATTACGTTCTGCACAAGTATCGGCAGCGCAATGGCAAACACCCTTTCATAAAAGTCTTTTGTTCCTATTAAACCTCTTTTTGACATATTGCGCAGATTTTAACACTATTTAAAGCCCATGGTCAATCGCTTTTGTTTTCACTAAGATATTTCAAGTAATTATGCATATCTGTGTAATAGATTTTGTTGTCTATTGCACTTCGTTTTGATATAATACATGCGGTTATGTTTTGCATAACACTAAATTCGATTATCTTTTATTTAGAAGGAGAAAAACAAACATGAAAAAAGCATTAGCAATTCTGCTCGCACTTGCAATGGTATTCTGCCTTGCAGCATGCGGAAAAGGCGGCGAAAAAGAACCGACTCAGGAAACATATGAGATCGCGTTCGTAACAGACGTAGGCCAGCTCATGGACGGTTCCTTCAACCAGGGAACATGGGAAGGCGTTGAGAACTACGCTAAGGCAAACAACAAGACCTACAAGTACTATCAGCCGGCAAACGGTTCTGAAGCAACAGACGATGACCGTTATGAGGCAATGAAGGCAGCTGTTGACAACGGCGCAAAGATCGTTGTCTGCGCAGGATTCCTTCAGGATGCGGCACTTGAGTAGATCGCAGCTGAAGCAACAGACGTTTCCTTCGTATTCATCGATGGTTGGCCCACAGGACTTGCAAACATCGCAGGTATCGCATTCAAAGAAGAACAGTGCGGATATCTTGCAGGTTATGCAGTAGTTAAAGAAGGCTACACCAAGCTCGGATATTCCGGCGGCGGCGGTGGAGACAATGCAGCATGCTGCAGATACGGCTATGGATTCGTTCAGGGCGCAAACGCAGCAGCAGCTGAACTCGGAAAGACAGTTGACATCAACTACACATGGCAGTATGGCGCAACATTCAGCCCATCCACAGAGCTCAAGACTCTCATGGACGGTTGGTATTCCGGCGGAACTGAGATCGTATTCGCAGCAGGCGGAAAGATCTCCGATTCCATCTTCCAGGCAGCAGAAGAGCACGACGGCAAGGGTATCGGCGTTGACGTAGACCAGAGCGCACAGTATCCAGGCGTTGTTATCACATCTGCACTCAAGGGACTTTCTGCAGCTGTAGAATGGGCTCTTGAAAAGTTCTATGCAGGCAACTTCTCTGAGATCGCTAACGTTCCTATCAGCCTTGGTGCTGCAGAAGGATCAGTTGGACTCCCAACAGAGACATGGATGCTCAAGAACTACACAGTTGAAGAATATCAGGCACTTCTTGCAAAGATTGTTGACGGTTCACTCGTTGTCGACAACACTCTCTATGCAGGAGATTCCATCACAGGCGTAAGCTTCTCCAACGTAAACGTTCACTACTATTAAAGAATACTGAACCTATAGAGGGTGTCCCCTCAGTCTTTTCTAGGCTAAAAGGGGCACCCTCTTTTTTAAAGATGAAAGGAAGGAGAATTACATATGGCAGAGAATGAATATGTCATTGAGATGCTCCATATTACGAAAAGGTTCCCGGGCATAATAGCAAACGATGATATCACCCTGCAGCTCAAAAAAGGCGAGATACATGCTCTCCTCGGAGAAAACGGTGCAGGCAAATCAACTCTCATGTCGGTACTTTTCGGTCTCTATCAGCCTGAAGAAGGCGAGATAAAGAAAAACGGTGAAGTAGTCAAGATAAACAGCCCAAACGATGCTACGGCGCTTCACATAGGGATGGTCCATCAGCACTTCAAGCTGGTGGAATGCTTCACGGTCCTGGACAACATC
>CAZALQ010000120.1:2068-5162 GCA_964485605.1 uncultured Oscillospiraceae bacterium | reverse complement strand
ATCTCAGTGATGGTATTGCAGAGGGAACTCATAACTATGCAGCATATTATGTGCCTGCAATTGTTGATGAGTACATCATTGACATGCCGGTTTATGACGGCAAGTTCAACTGAAAATCAGTATCTGTCTCTCATAACCCTATTCTAATACTGAAACTTCTATAAGGGATGTGTTCATCAGAACATATCCTTTTTTGTTCGTCTTTTCACTGCATTTGACCCTATATATTTGGATATTGTGCTAATATAGCCGTAATTTTCAGAAGGATACAGATTGCATACATGTCAATTGTTCGGATAATTCTGAATATTTGTTGCAAATACACAAAATTAGGATAATAAATTTGTTTCAAGACTTGAGCTCGAGGTGCTTAAGTGCTAATATTTGTGCAATTTTTATTACAAAATATTCGGGATAAAAATTAAAAAAAATATGTTGACAACTGACCAAACTGATATTATATTATTGCCATTACAAAAAGTTGATCGCTTATGGCAATGAAGCCGGGCGGTTGACTTTTTTCGTTTCAGGAGGAAATCATGGACAGTTTTATTGAAAAAGTTGCGAGTATCAATGATGCCGTCAACGGCGTTGTCTGGGGATGGCCTGCACTTATCCTTCTTGGATTTGTAGGCGTACTTATGACCTGCCTTACAGGATTCTTCCAGATAGGCCACTTTGGTCACTGGATGAAGCATACCATAGGTGCAATCTTTAACGACAAGCATGTTACAGGGCACACAGGTGACAGAACCATATCTCAGTTCCAATCCCTTTGTACAGCTTTAGCTGCAACAGTCGGTACAGGTAACATTGTAGGTGTTGCAGGTGCAATCGCAGCCGGCGGTCCCGGAGCAGTCTTCTGGATGTGGCTCATAGCTTTCTTTGGTATGATGACCAACTATTCCGAAAATGTCCTCGGTATCCTCTATAGGCGTAAAGATGATAAGGGTGAGTGGCATGGAGGTGCCATGTATTACCTCAAAGACGGTCTCGGATCCAAGAAGGGCTGCAAGCAGATAGGCGCAATACTGGCTGTTCTTTTCAGTTTCTTCTGCTTCCTTGCTTCCTTTGGTATAGGAAACATGAGTCAGGTAAATTCCATGGTTACCAATGTTGAAAATGCCTTTGGCGTTCCTAAATTTGCAACAGGCATCTTCCTTGTAATTGCAGTAGGTGCAGTAATCATCGGCGGACTTAAAAGAGTTGCAGCCATTACAGAAAAACTGGTTCCTTTCATGGTAGTTCTTTACTTTATAGGGACGTTCATTATCATAGGAATTCATGTAAAGGAGATTCCGGCTATTTTCGCAGCCATATTCAAATGCGCATTTTCAGTTAAAGCTGCTGTCGGCGGCGGAATAGGTGCAGGAATTGCCCAAGCAATGAAATGGGGATTCAAAAGAGGCGTATTCTCCAATGAGGCGGGCCTTGGATCTTCTGTTATGGTACATTCAAGCTCCAATGTAAAGGAGCCTGTACGCCAGGGCATGTGGGGAATCTTCGAGGTATTTGCGGATACCATAATCGTATGTACACTTACGGCTCTCACCATACTTGGTTCAGGCGTTATCGATCTTACGACCGGTGAAGTTTCCAAAGCAGGAGCTGAAATAGCATCCTCCACATATATGAGCTATGCCTTCTCTCAGGTTTTCGGAAAGGTCGGATCCGGATTTATAGCCATAGCAATACTTCTATTTGCATATTCAACCGTTCTTGGATGGAGCCACTACGGAGCAACTGCCTGCCATTATCTCTTTGGTGAAAAGTCAGTTCTTCCCTACAGACTGGTATTTGTTGTAGTCGTATTCCTTGGATCTATTATGGAAGCACAGCTTGCCTGGGATATTTCAGATACTTTCAACGGACTTATGATGATACCAAACCTTATCGGTGTTCTGGTATTAAGCCCAATGGTAATGAAATGTACAAGGAATTATGTAGATAGAAAAATACACGGAAAGGCACTTGAACCTATGCTTTCCGTATTCCCTGATATTCAGGCTGAAGAAGCAGAAGCCATAAGAAACGCAGCAACTGAGGAAGAAGCAGAATAGATTTTTTACAAAAAAAAGAAAAAAGTTCTTGACAGATTGGCTGTATGGGGCTAAAGTAACAACAATATTAATAACCATGATAGAGGCGCGGCAAACAAAAGTAGCTTTCTGAAGGGTCTTAAGGGAGACCTCAAGCAAAAGGGAATGCCGCCGAAGGAAGAATAGGCCCTTAACCGTTCTTTCCTGGGCACAGGGAAAATATCCTTGTGACTGTCGCAAGTATTTGCGGAGAGCTATCTGATGAAAACATATCCTTTTGTATATGTCGAGTCATGATAGGTCATGGCTCGATTTTTTTAAAACAAAAGGAGAAAGAAAATGAGAAGAATTATTGCAGTTTTGATGGCGCTTGCCATGGTATTTTCACTGGCAGCATGCGGAAACAACGGTAACGGAGGAAATGGCGAGGAAGCCATTCCCGGTCTTGAAGACGGAGTTTTAACAGTTGCAATGGAGTGTGCATATGCTCCGTATAACTGGGCACAGACAGATGATTCCAACGGAGCTGTTCCTATCAAAGGAAGTAACCTTTATGCAAACGGCTACGATGTTATGACAGCTAAGGCTATTTGCGAACAGTACGGTTGGGAACTCGAGATTATCCAGACAGATTGGGATTCACTTGTTCCCGGCGTTATTACCGGAGTATATGATGCGGTTATAGCCGGACAGTCCATGACAGAAGATAGAATGGAATCTGTAGACTTCGCAGGACCATACCTTTATGCAACCATAGTATGTCTTACAAGGAATGACAGCAGATTTGCAAATGCACAGGGCATTTCCGATCTTGCAGGCGGCAGCTGCACAAGCCAGATTGAAACAGTATGGTATGACAGCATGCTTCCGCAGATTCAGGGCGCCGACATAAGAGAAGCTGCAGAGACAGCTCCTGCAATGCTCGCAGCAGTTGCATCCGGAACAGTTGATTTTGTCTGCACAGACTATCCTACAGCTCAGGGCGCTTTAATTGCTTATCCTGAACTCGTACTTCTTGATTTTAACGATTCAAGCGATAACTTCGTAGCTTCTGA
>CAZALQ010000120.1:0-2058 GCA_964485605.1 uncultured Oscillospiraceae bacterium | reverse complement strand
GTGCAACGCATCAATCGCTTCTTTCGCCAGACTGATATCAATATCGGAGTTTCTGTCATGAAGGGTAACACAGCTCTTAAGGACGCAATCGATGCATATCTCAGCACAAAGACAGCTGACGACTTTAATGCTCTCATGGAGCAGGCTATCAGAATTCAGCCTTTAAGTGAGTAGTTTTACTTGCTAATACTTTTTTCATACCTTCTTAACCCGGGCCAAATGGTTCCGGGTTAAACCCTGTTAGGAGAGAGAAATGCTTGCACAATTTTTTGCAGACATAGCAGCCCTTTGGGCAAAATACGGAAGTGTCTATCTTAACGGAATGAAGAACACATTGCTTCTCGCAGTGTCGGCAACATTCTTCGGATGCCTCATAGGTTTTATATGCGGCATACTGCAGACAATTCCCTGCGCAAAGACGGATAATATTTTTAAAAGATTTTTTCTTGGCTTACTGCGAGTTTTGATCAGGGTATATGTAGAGGTGTTCAGAGGAACGCCCATGATACTTCAAGCCGTGTTTATCTATTACGGAATACCCTATTTTTTCGGTCATGTATTTAAGAATATATGGTTTGTAAGCCTCATCGTGGTATCCATCAACACCGGTGCATATATGGCTGAATCCGTAAGAGGCGGTATAATGTCAATAGACATAGGCCAAACTGAAGGTGCAAAGGCCATAGGAATGAATCATTTCCAGACCATGCTGTATGTTATACTTCCTCAGGCTCTGAGGAATATAATGCCGCAGATAGGCAATAACTACATAATCAATGTCAAGGATACATCCGTCATGTTTATAATAGGATTTGCAGACTTCTTTGCATCTCACAGAATGGTAGTAGGAGCTGTGTATAAATACTTCCCGTCAGCAGCCATTGAGATGGCAGGTTATCTTACCATGACACTTGCCGCATCCTTCCTTTTAAGATTTGTGGAAAGAAAGCTTGCAGGATCTGACAGCTATGAACTTGCTGCAGGTGACCGGCTTGTCATGGCGGCAGGCACCTATAACAGCCCGGCAAAGGGTACTCCCTTTGATGAGCAGAGCAAGGAGTTCGGTACTCCGAAGTACGAAGTAAAAGAGGAAGGGGAGGCATAAATGAGCGATCATATTCTTGAAGTAAGGCACCTTTCCAAATATTTCGGAAAGAATGAAGTTTTAAAAGATATTGATTTTAATGTAAGCGCAGGAGATGTTACCAGCATTATTGGGGCATCGGGAAGCGGCAAATCGACCCTTCTTAGATGTATCAACCTTCTTGAGACGCCAAGCAGCGGAGAGATACTCTTCCATGGCAAGGACGTCACGAAAGGCGGCATCAGCCAAAGTGCATACAGGGCAAAGGTCGGGATGGTATTCCAGAGCTTTAACCTCTTTAACAATATGACAGTTCTTGATAACTGCATCATAGGTCAGCAAAGGGTACTTAAGATCAATAAGGAAGAAGCAAAGGATAGAGCACTTGCTTATCTTGGCAAGGTGGGAATGGCCCCATATATCAACGCTTTCCCAAGGCAGATATCGGGAGGTCAAAAGCAAAGAGTTGCAATCGCAAGAGCTTTATCCATGGAACCTGAGATCCTTCTTTTTGATGAGCCTACATCAGCTCTTGATCCTGAGATGGTCGGCGAAGTTCTGGCTGTAATGAGGTCCTTGGCTGAAGACGGTATGACTATGCTTGTTGTGACTCATGAAATGGGATTTGCCAAAGATGTCAGTTCCCATGTAGTATATATGGCAGACGGCATTATCGCCGAAGAGGGTGACCCAAAGGAAATAATGGTCAATCCCAAAAATCAAAGAACAAGGGAGTTCCTATCAAGATTCTTATGAACAGAAGAAACAAACAGACTTTATCAATGGTACTGACAGCCATGCTCATGGCACTGGGCCTTATACTTCCCTTTATTACGGGAAATATTCAGGCCATAGCAAAGATAATAAGTCCGCTCCATATACCGGTCCTTATTTGCGGTCTGTGCTGCGGATGGAAATGGGGCCTTGGCCTTGGAATGATACTTCCGCTATTTAGAAGCCTTCTTTTCAGCATC
>CAZALQ010000119.1:0-5210 GCA_964485605.1 uncultured Oscillospiraceae bacterium | reverse complement strand
ACACTCCTTTACGGCGACCCCGGCGAGGATCCCGATCCCTCCCCGTCACCCGGTGGAAATGAAGACCCGTCCGGGGGACAGGATGATCCAAGCGACGAAATAAGCGTCGAAGAATCCGGAGTATACTATGATAAGGACCATGTTGCCCTGTACATTCATCTCTATGGGAAACTCCCCTCCAATTACGTAACCAAGAAAAAGGCAAGCGATGCAGGATGGTCCGGAGGTTCGGTTCAAAAATATATTGAAGGCGCAGCCATAGGCGGTGACACTTTCGGTAATAAGGAAGGAAGGCTTCCAAAAAAATCAGGAAGACAGTACTTCGAATGCGACATAGACACAAACGGTAAATCCAAAAGAGGCGCAAAGCGAATCATTTATTCAAACGACGGCCTTGTGTACTATACAGACGATCATTATGAAAGCTTTACACTTCTTTACGGTGAGGAGTAGAAAATGATTATATTTATACTTGACGGAAACAAGATGAAAACTAAGGAAGATGCCTTTGAGCATATTGCTAAGACCTGCCTTTTCCCAAGCTATTTCGGACATAATCTCGACGCACTTGCTGACTGCCTCAGCGAAGTTCACTCTGATACAGTCATAATTCTAATGAACAGAGATGCCCTCCTTGAATCTTTAGGAGAATACGGTTTTTCTATGCTTGAAGTATTTAGAGAAAACAGCATAGGAAATTATGCGTTTGTTGAGAAGTAACTGATATATGGAAGATTTAATTATTAAAGAAGCGATAGAATATATAAAAGAACTTTTTGAGGGAAACTCGGATGGGCACGATGCAGATCATACCTTAAGAGTGTACAAGAACGCCATGGCCATAGCAAAAGGCGAAGAGAATTGCGACCTTTATACTATAGCTCTTGCAGCCCTTCTTCATGATGTGGATGACTATAAGAATTTCTCCACAGAAAACTTTGCAAATGCCAGGAAGTTCTTAAAAGAGCATGGCATTTCGCAAGATAAGGAAGATGAAATATGCTCCATTATCGATTCTGTATCCTTCAGCAAGAACAGAGGCAATTCCCCAAGAACTCTTGAAGGGAAGATCGTTCAGGATGCAGACAGACTTGATGCAATCGGAGCCATCGGAATTGCAAGGACCTTTGCATTCGGCGGAAAGCATGAAAGAAGCCTTGACTCATCCATTGAGCATTTCCATGAAAAACTTCTCCTTTTAAAGGATATGATGAACACGGAAACGGCAACAGAGATAGCTTTAAAACGGCATGAATTCATGCTTTCATTCCTTAAGGAGTTTGAAGAAGAAAACAAAGAATAGCCATAAAAAACCTTTCGTAAAACACGAAAGGTTTTTTCATCATATGTTAGATTTTTTGCTTATATCTCTTTATCTTACCGGTTGTGGTCTTTTCCATTTCCTCGGTTGTGATATATCTTCTGTGAATCTGCTTGTATCTCGGAAGCTGCTCGTTGATATTTCTGATATCTTCTGCCACAGCCGCTTCGATTTCTTCCGGAGTTTTGGCTCCTCTTGTCTCTTCGATTCTCTCAGGATCATAAACAAGCTTTACTGAAAGAACGAGGTCCTTTGCATCTCCGCCGGCTTCTCTTGGTTCTCCAAATACCATATTTTCGACAACGTAAGGAATTTGTCCAACAAGAGTCTCAACTTCTTCCGGATATATATTCTTGCCGTTTTTAAGAACAACAACGTTTTTGCTTCTTCCGCAAACTGTAATATATCCTTCCTTATCTACGCTGACTAAGTCTCCCGTATGAAGCCATCCATCTCTTAAGATCTCAGCGGTTGCTTCAGGATTTTCATAATATCCCGTCATAACATTCGGACCGCGGGCGATGAGTTCTCCAACGCCTTCATCATCAGGGTTCTCGACCATGAGGTCAACAAGCGGCATTGCAAGTCCGATAGTACCTGCCTTGAGATGTTCAGGGTTCTCTCCTGCGAGTACCGGTGAAGCCTCTGTCATTCCGTAACCCTGTACAACCTGAACACCAAGATCCGTAAATCCTCTTGCAACAACAGGATCAAGGGGTGATGCTCCGCTTATGATATATCTCAATCCGCCGCCGAGCTTATCGAGGATCTCTCCAAAGAGTTTCTTTCTGATATCGATTCCAAACTTAAGAAGGAATCTTGATAATTTGATACCGAAGTTAAGTTTCTTTGTTTTTCCCTGCTTTTCAACTTCTGCCATTATTCTCTTGTACATGGCTTCTATGAGAAGAGGTACGCAGATAAATACGCTTACCTTGTATTCACACATGTTTTTCTGAACTGCTTTAAGGCTGTCACAATAGACTGTAGTCATACCTGCACAGGTCATCATAGTCTGTCCTGTAGATCCAAAGGTATGATGATACGGAAGGAAGGCCATATTGACATCGCCGTGCCTTAAATCCTCTGATGCGAGAACTGACCAAACATTGGATGTGATATTGTACTGCGTAAGCTGAACTGCCTTTGCAAGTCCGGATGTTCCGGAGGTAAAGAGTATGATCGAAAGAGCATTGCCGTCAACAGGAAGGGCTCTGTATTCTTCAAGACCGGCATCTCCCAATTCTTCGCTTTCCTTCATATATTCAGGAACACTTGGATATCCATAGCCTTCATCCATGCAGATGAACTGAAGGTTCTTATACTTTTCGTTTTCCTTTAATTTTTCTATAAAATCGAGATGGTCCTTATCAAAGAGAAGGAAATCTGATTTGGATTTCTCCAAAGACATTTCAAGTTCGTCAAAGGGAAGACCCTTATCAAGAGGAACTGTAATGCCGACTCCGCACATATGAGCATAGAATGCAAGTATCCACTCATATCTGTTTTTGCCTATTATGGCAAGCCTCTTATCTTTCAAACCATGTCTTAAAAAGGCAGAACCCAAAAGGTCCAAGTCTTTTCTAAGCTGAATAAAACTAACCTTTTTATACTGTGCCGGTTCACTTTTTGTAGCCTTCTTTGTCTTGATAATAAAGGCTATATCTTCGCCGTATCTGTCTTTACATCCTTCTAAGAGTTCCCTTATATCCTTGTAAAGGGGCATCTCCCTGATAGGCGTAAGCTGAGGAATAGGAATCCTTACGGGTTCCATGGATTTATTTTCGTTTAATGTAATTTCGCTCATATTTTCTCCAATCAATTAAAACAAAACTATCCTTTGAAAGATACCACAAATGCAGAAAGTTGTAAATAAAACATGATAATAATACACAATTTATACAAACTAAATGCATAAATTGTGCATATAATGAATATTAAACGACAATTATGCTTCCTATATCCGTGAGAGGATATGATTCGAAGTACACAAGGTCAAGACTGCACTCAAGGCAAAATGCCCTTATATTCCCAAAACAGCTGTGAGCCTTCAGATTTCCGTTAAATATCATCTTATCCCCTGCTCTTCCGCTGGCTCCGCCTATAAAGCCGTACTCAAAACCGGGAAGCAGTACTTCATGAGGATTTATCAAAAGACATTTCATATCCGGTATGTCCTTAAGGACCTTTGCAATGCCCTTATCTTCCGTTATGACATGATTATCATCAAGCACTGCAAGATTGCATTTTACATAGCCCTGCGGAACGATTACAGGTATAAGACCTGATTCCTTTATTAAATCCTTAGACGTAAACTTACTGCATATTAAGTATTTGCCCACGGCTGCCGCGTTATAAAGGACATCACCGGGATACTCTTTTTTAAGAAGAGTCGGATTTCCTTCATAAAGCCTGTCTTTAAGAAGGCAATAGTAAATATCCGGATGACATGATATGGCATCAGAAACATCCGCATTTTTGGAAACTTCTATTACTTCAATATTAAGTGATTTTAAATAGTCCTTAAGAAGCTTATTTGATTCTTTTGATATGTACGCTTTCGAGATTGTCATCAGTTCTATATATAAATCTGCAATTTGGATAATTTTCTTTTAGATACCTTTTATTATCTGCCTTATGCCCTATTACATAGTTAAAAAGGCTTGAGGGTGCTGATATTTCAAGAATTTTAGCATCGGGATAATCCTCTTCAACATTTGCAATAATATCATCGAGCATGGCAGCAGATTTTACGACCTGCCCTATTGCCGGATGATAGGTATCACCCTTTATGAGTTCATTGCTTTTAAGGCCTATCCTTATGACATTGATGCCTGCCTTTGTCAGCGCCTTATACATATCCTTTGTTCTTCTTACTATTTCTTCTTCAGAAGGCGGAATATATGTGCCATCTCTTAGCATATCAGCAAGAGGAGTATCCGCAATGACTACCGTCGGATAAAGCCTTGCAATATCGGGCTTCATCTCTATTGCTCTTTTTACAGAGTACATACAGCTTTCATAAGTATCTCCGGGAAGACCTATCATCAGCTGTATTCCAAGTGTAAAGCCGTATTCATGAATCAGGCTGCAGGCTCTTTCTATATCTTCTTCCTTATGTCCTCTTTCGGATGTATCAAGAACCCTTTGATCGAAAGACTGAACTCCAAGCTCTATTACATCCATCCCGTACTTCTTTAAATTATCAAGGATCGTTCTGTCTATATAATCCGGCCTCGTAGAGCAGTGGATTTTACTGACCCTACCACTGTCCTTATATTCCTTTGCCAGCTTTAAGAAGGCGATCTGCTGATCCATGGGGATCCCTGTAAAGCTTCCACCGAAAAAGGATATCTCCACCTCTATATCTTTTCCTTCAAGGGTCGTAAGCCATTCTTCAATGGTATTTCTTGCATCGGAAACCGTGACATCACCGCTTCTTGCAGTGATAGCCTTTTGATTGCAAAAAACACATCTGTGAGGACATCCTCTGTGACTTATAAAAATAGGTATTATCGCATGTTTCTTCATATTGATACCATTATAACCTATCGACTAAAAAAAGACCTTGGGTTTTTAAGCCCAAGGCCTCTTTTTGAGGAAGAAAAATTACCCGCTGCTATAACGGATAGAATACCGGTGTAAGGAATACAACCATGACATAAGCAATGACGGAAGGTCCGATGCCGTATTTGATATAGTCAGAGAATTTATATCCTGCTGACATGGTCATTCCTATGTGGCCGTTTGCAAGAGGTGTAGCATAGGTAAGAGCTGCACCAAGGCACATTCCGTAAGCAATGGTATAAGGATTGATTCCGTTTGCCATGGCAAGCTGCAAAGTAGCCGGCATGATAATGAGCAGGCATGCCATATTGGACATGAGCTC
>CAZALQ010000118.1:0-5219 GCA_964485605.1 uncultured Oscillospiraceae bacterium | reverse complement strand
CGCATTCGTAGACATCGGCGGAATCGACGGTCTTCTCCACATTTCAGAGATTTCCTGGGGCAAACTCAGACATCCGAAGGAAGTTCTCCAGATTGGCCAGACTATAGACGTTAAGATTCTTGCAATGAATCCCGAAAAAGGCAAGATTTCTCTCGGATACAAGCAGAACAATCCCGAACCATGGTCTGTAATCGATGAAGCATATCAAGTCGGACAGGTTGTAAAGGGCAAAGTTGTTCAGATCAAAGAGTACGGTGCATTCATAGAACTCGCACCGGGACTTGACGGACTTGTACACATTTCCGAAATCGCAAACAAGAGAGTAGCTAAGGTCTCTGACGAGCTTCAGCTTGGTCAGGAAGTAGAAGCCAAGATTCTTGAGATCGACAAAGAAAGACGCAGAATCTCTCTCAGCATCAAGGAAATCGCAGAGCCTGCAGAGGAAACATCTGAAGATGTTGCTGATGAAGCAGTAGAAACTGTAGAAGAAGCAGCTGATGCAGTAGAAGAAGCAGTAGAAGCTGTTGAAGAAAAAGTCGAAGAGTAATTAGAGAAATAAATCAAATCTGATAAAAAACGGAGTGGAAATTTCCACTCCGTTTTGCTTTGTCTGTTTAGTCCTACTGGACAAAGTCATCATAACTTCCGCCGTTATGATATATGCTGTCATAGGCATAGTATATGCCCTGTACTTCAGGGAAGCCGATGCTCATGTAGTTGAACATCCATCCTATAGTTCCGCCGTATCCGTTGTCGACTATGTATTGAGCCTTAAGTGCTGAAGATCTCTCTTCTTCAAGGTAGAACTTAGCAAGATACTCGACACCGTTTCTTACATAGGGCTGCTCTGCATAATACTGGCCTGTATATTCATCCCACCAGGTATTCATGCCTTCAGGATCGCCCCAGACTCCGTTAAGTGTAAGCCAGATGCTTCCTTCAAGATAATCACCGCTCCAGTATGTATATCTTGTGTAATCGGCAACACCCATGAGGATCTTATTCTTTGGTGCAAGACTTCCTATGTAGTCTGTTCCTGCCATGTAATATGTTCTTGACATTGCGGAAAGGGAGGTCGATATGTCTTCGTTATATACCATCTCGCATATGAAGTCGCAGCACTGCCCGAATATATCAAAAGGATAGATTGTGGCATTGTTCCATACAGTTCCGCAGTATGTGCATACTGATGTGGTGATGCCGAGCTTATCTGCATGCTTGCAGAGGGTCTGCATGAACGAGATGAAGTAGTTTCGGCAGGATGAATCCATTTCTTCATAATCTATATTGATCCCGTCTGCATTGTATATGCATGTAAAGAACAGATATTGAGCCGCAAGCTTATTTGCCGTGGCTCTGTCCTTAAGATTTGAATCTATATAGTCATAGGTTGTGCCTATGCCGGTATTAAAGTTTTGTGCACAAAGCCACCATCTGTAGCCCTTTGCCTTAGCTGATTGGATCAGGCCGTAGCTGCAGGCATTGACGCATCCTACATAATTGCTTCCGTCGCTTGAAGCCCAAGGGTAGAAGGAGATATCTGCAAGCACATCGAGTCCGTCTATTTTGTCGGGGCAATATGAAAGGTCGCTCCACATAGCATTTATGGGACCGTCATATACATCTTTTTCTTTATATTGTCTTGAGTATGAATGAACTTTAGAAGAGTCATTCATTACGGTAACCTGACTTGCCGGAACGAAGAAACTGTCGCCGGATGTATCTGAAAGTCTGTATCTTTCTTCTCCTGCGCTTGTAATTCGCAGCATCTGGTTTTCCCTAAAGCTTCCTTTTCTTTCGTCACCCGTTTCAGCAGCATATACATCTTCAAGTCCTGTTGCGAGGACGAATTCTCCCGTATAGCTTGAATAGGGGGATATATATACCGCATTGCTTCTGTAAGTCCATTGAAGTCTGGCAAGATCTGCAATGGTTCCAAGGGATATGTAATATCCGTATTCTGCATCCCAGCTGGGGCTGAAGCCTTTCATCTTTATGCCTATGGTTCCCGCGTTCCTTTTTATAAACTCAGTGGTTACATCGTCGCCGAAGAAAACATCCTGAGTTGTAAGGTCGATCCAAATATCTTCATATTCGTAATCAAATCCCCAGCCGTCAGTTACGCCGTATTGGGCTAGTGTATCTGTGCTTATATATATATTTCCTCCCTGCAGATAAGCAACCTGCCCGGTCTTTGAGCCGTCTACATATATGTCGATAGCTGTATATTCAGAGGTCCATGGAACCGTTTCTGCATAGCAAAACGCGGCTGCAAACAATATGATAGCCGCTGATAAAATACTTATGATTACTAGGCGTTGTGTTTTACCCATAGCACTTCCATTATATATTGTGTTAAAATAGTAGTCAAATAGAGATGGTTCAAAAAGGGGATAAATGGTAATGAATCAGGAAGTGATCAATTATATACTATTGGGGCTTGTATCGCTGCTGCTTATAGGGATAATAGCTATGCTTATTGCCATACTTAAGCTGAGGAGCAGTGTAAGAAAGAATACGAGAAAAAATGCTCAGTCCGCTGAGTTCATGCAGCAGAGCATAAGGCAGGATATTCAAAATGTCCAGGATAACGTAAGAGGCCTGCAGACTACCATGGCTCAGACTATGACCCAAAGCTATGCAAGCCTTAATCAGACCCTCGATAATAAGCTTCAGGGATCCTTTGACAGTATAAATGCCTACCTTCAGGATATGAATAAGGACCTTGGCGAAATGAAGACGGTCGCCAGCGGAATAGAAGACGTAAAAAAAGTCTTGACCAATGTTAAGACCAGAGGCATACTCGGAGAAATGCAGCTTGGAGCCATACTTCAAGACATATTATCTCCATCTCAGTATGATACCAATATAGCTACTGTTCCCGGATCTACCGAAAGGGTAGAATATGCGGTAAGGCTTCCGGGCAATGAAATTCCGATATACCTTCCCATAGATTCAAAGTTCCCGGGAGATGCCTATTCCCATCTTCTCGATGCCTATGATGCAGCTTCGGAATCTGAGGTAAAAGCAACGAGAAATATCCTTATGGGTCAGCTTAGAAAAGAAGCTAAGGATATTCAGACAAAGTATGTCAAAGTGCCCTACACAACAGAGTTTGCTGTAATGTTCCTTCCTTTTGAAGGCCTTTATGCGGAAGCTGTTAACATGGGCGCTGTTGAGATACTTCAAAGGGAATATGATATTATAATAGCAGGGCCTTCCACCATGGCCGCTCTTCTTAACAGCATGCAAATGGGATTTAAAACCCTGGCAATCCAGGAAAATGCCGAGAAGGTATGGCAGGTCCTTGGCAATGTAAAGAGCGAATTCGCAAAGTTCGCGGATGTACTTGAAGATACGCAAAGCCGTTTGACAAAGGTCAGTGAAGACCTTGACAAACTGGTTGGAGCAAGAACGAAAAAGATACAAAAGGCCCTGGATGAGGTTGAAAAACTTGAAGGACCTGATGCCTTTGATTATATATCTGAATCAAGAGGATATTACGAAAACTAATGAGCCTTTATGCAATTTCAGATCTGCACTTATCCTTTGCAGATACAATTGAAAAACCTATGGATGTATTCGGCCTTGAATGGGAGAATCATGCCGAAAGGCTTCGTGCTGCGTGGATCAGCCTTGTTAAGGATGAGGATACTGTAGTTATTCCGGGAGATATAAGCTGGGGAATGAGCCTTGAAGAGGCAAAGCCTGATCTTGCTTTTATCGATGCACTTCCCGGAAAGAAGGTCCTTCTAAGAGGTAACCATGACTATTGGTGGGCTTCTATGAAGAAGATGAGAGGCCTTTTTAAAAGTATAGAGTTTATTCAAAACGATGCATACGAAGGTGATAACTTTGTCATTTGCGGATGCAGAGGATGGTATTTCCCCGGAACAGCTCCAAAGGATATGACCATCGAAGAGAGCGAGAAGATATACAGACGAGAGCTTTTAAGGATGGAAATGTCCATAGAAGCAGCGAAAAACTTTGGAACAAATAAGGAAATAATAGTGGCAACCCATTATCCCCCGATCGATAAATTCCACGTCTCTACGGAGTTTTCAAACCTTTTTGACAGGATGGGAATCAAGACAGTAATATATGGACATTTGCACGGAAAAAGGATAGAAACAGCCCTTGAAGGGGAGATCAGCGGTATTTATTACACACTTGTTTCACTTGATAGACTTGACGCAACGCCAAAAATAATCATATAATACTGCATTATGAAACACATATTTATAATCAACCCGGCAGCAGGAACGGGCGAATCTGAAAAATCGATTCTTCCTGCGGTAATAAAATTCATAAAGGAACATGGGGATGACTTTGAAATTCACAGGTCACTCAACAAACCGGAAATCGGCACCTATGTAAGAGCAAGAGCTTCTGCAGGCCTTCCGGTACGATTCTATGCCGTTGGTGGAGATGGAACTGTTTGTGATGTATTAAACGGAATGGCTGAATACGGTAATGCAGAGCTTGCAGTTGTACCGGTAGGTTCCGGTAATGATTTCGTAAGAAACTTTTCTCATAAGGAGAACTTTCTCAATATTCAAAATCTCGTAGACGGACAGGTTGAGTATATCGATGTTATCAAATATAACAATGCATACTGCATGAATATGCTCAATATAGGCACAGACTGTGATATCAATATTCAGGCAACAAAGTACAGAGCTCAAAAGAAGTTTAAGGGAGCTATGTCATATATAGCTGCAGCTCTTGCTGTTCTTCCTAAAAACAGGACATATGATCTTGAGTATACAGATGAGGAAGGTCTGTTCCATAGGGAGAATATCCTCCTTTGCGCAGTAGGAAACGGAAAATTCTGCGGAGGCGGTTTCAAAGCACTTCCTAATGCAAAGCTTACAGACGGACTCATGGATGTCGGCATCTTGAGACCCATGAAGACTCCAAAGCTGATGCAGATGCTTGTGAAATATCACCAAGGTACACATATTAAGGATAGGGAAGCAGATAAGCTTATCAAATATATGCAGCTTTCTGAGTTTAAGATGGTACCCCATCAGGATGTTAAAGTTTGCGTCGACGGAGAAACAGCAGATCTTGTTGAAACATCCTTCAAGGTAATTCCGAGAGCTATCAAGTTTGTCATTCCAAAGGGATCACAACTTCAAAGCAAATAAATAAATCCCGGAGCCCATGCTCCGGGATAATATATGGAGAAGTATCGAAGCGGTCATAACGGGGCGGTC
>CAZALQ010000117.1:0-5233 GCA_964485605.1 uncultured Oscillospiraceae bacterium | reverse complement strand
ATCATTTTAGGATCTATACTTCTTTACGCCCTCTGCGGTAAATATGAAAAGAATGCCGCATCAGGCGTTGTAAAGGAAAAGCAGAAGGGTATGTCCTTAGGCGAGATGCTCAAGTCCTTCAAGGGACCTGCAATACCATTCTTCTGCAGCTTCACATTCGCTGCTGCAACAACAGGATTCTTCAATGCTCTTCTTGCTCACTTTGCAACATATGTACTTGAGAATGCAAATGTCGTAACACTTTCTCTCGGTGTAACTTCTATCGCAGGAGTTCTTGGCGCTGTCCTTACTCCTATGATCGCAAAGGCAAGCTCAAGAAAGAACGTACACATTGTTTGCCAGATCATAAGCTGCATCGCATACATAGTGCTTGCACTCTTCGGAAAGAATCAGGTTCTCTTCATTGTCATGAGAGCAGTAGCAACCTTTGTAGGTATGCCTTCTACCATACTCATGACCACCATGGCAAACGATATCGGAGACCATATGGAAATGAACGGAGAGGTCCCGCCAAGAGCATTCCTTCAGTCTCTTGCAGGAACTGCCAACAGAGCAGGTCTCGTTATCTCCGCAGCTCTTGGATCCTCTGTTCTTGTCGCTATCGGTTACTCTGCCGGCGTAGTTTTCACAGATGCAATGAAGACAGCTCTTACGACATACATTGCCGCTCTTCCGGCAGGTTGCTGCGCGCTTGCTGCTATCATCATGCTTTTCTATAAAGTTGATGAAAAGAAGATAGCTCAGTGGAAGGCTCAGAAAAATCAGTAGTAGGGTTATTTGTGTAAAGAGAGGAGATTAAAATGACTACAGAAGAATTACTTCAAGATAGGATAAAGATCGTTCGCGGAGCTGCAAACATGGAGCATCCATATCGTATCCCTGTTGTATCTTTCTTTGTAACGTGGAAGATACTTGATGCAGGATATAAGCTCTCTGAAGCTCTTCAAAGCTACGATATAATGGAAAAGGTCGTACGTCATCATCAGGAAGCATATAACTTCGATATGCTCAACGATGTAGGTATCAGAAATCCATACCGCTTTGCAGCTGCTATGGGATCCAACACCTACGAGGTAGACGACGAAAAGGAGAGTCTGGCTGTTCACGATATCCATATTGCAGAACCTGAACAGTATAAACTGCTGACACAGAACTATTTCAAGTTCCTGTGGGAAGTAGGTATGCCGAACAAGTATGACTGGTGGGGCGAGGAGACCGATGTCTCAAAGATCCAGGCTGCCATCGGTGAAATGATGGGATTCATGGGATTCTCCGGAAAGATCAATATGATCATGACAAAGGAGTACGGACTTCCTCCAAGAGTAGCACCCAATCCCCTTCCTCAGATGTCCATAGAAAATGTACTTGGATTCATCTTCGGTATAAAGGGTACTTCCATGATGATGAGAAGGAACAAAGAAGGTCTCCACGAAGTTCTTAATACTATGGACGCCATGTTCTATACACCGGCTCTTGCAGGTATGAAGAATCTTCCTGAAGGACAGAATCACCAGTTCTGCTATGACAGCCTACTTGCTATGCTTGCTCATAACTTCATGAACCCGGCACAGTTTGAAGAGTTCTATCTTCCTTCCCTCAAACCATATATGGATGTTATGCAGGAAAAGAAGATGAACGGACTTATCTTTACTGAGGGCAGCATACTCAGATTTAAGGATGCCTTTAAGGACTATAACAAGGGTGTTCTTACACTGCTTCCCGAAAATGACGATGTATTTGAGATGCATAAAGAACTGCCCAATGTGTCTATCATGGGAGGTATGCCCTGCAGCATCCTGGGTCACGGCACAAAAGAAGAGTGTCTTGACAGAGCTAAAAAGGTCTGCGACGAGATCGGATGTGACGGAGGACTGCTCTTCTCACAGGATAAGATGGGTTCATACAGAAACGATGCAACACCGGAAAATCTTAAGGCAGTCAATGATTTTGTAAGAGAGTATAGAGGATAAGGAGGTTCATCATGGGTGAAAAAGTAGATCTTAGACAATTCGAGACAGGAATGGGTGCATTGATGGAAAAGATTCAGCTTCCCGGGCCCGATGGAAATCCACTTCCACCGCAGCAGAAGCAGATGCTTCTATCGCAATTCTTGATCTTTGCTCTCATGAGCTAAAAAACGACTTGAGCGCCTGCGACATGCAGGCGCTTTTTTATCATGTGTCAAAATAAAAAATGTTGATACTTTCTTCCATATAGAATAGAATTCCAAGAGAGAGAAATGGAGAAAAGGATTTGGCTAAATATAAAAAAAGTGAACTAACTAAAGATGCAATACTGACGGCAGCTAAGGAGCTCTTTCTTGAAAAGGGTTATTATTCGACTACAGTCAGAGACATATGCAAGACTTCAGGTGTTTCTCTAAGCCGCCTTAATTATCATTTTTCTTCAAAGGCGGATCTTGCAGCAGATATATGCAGAGATCTTTTCAGAAACTTTTATTCAGAGCTCAAGAATACCATAAAAAATGACAGGGGATATTCCCTCGTAGTAGAAGCGATCACCCTGCGTTTTTTAGTGGACCTGGTCGTGGATATAGATAACAAATATGAGGCCAGTGTCTTCTATAGAGACCTTTCAAAAGAGGGTATATTCGGCCGTATTTTCACACCTAACGATCAGGGCGAGTTTTCAAAGTATATGACTCTTGCTCACTTTGACAATATTAAGTCGTTGTCTGAGAAGATCGTTATCTATTCCCATATATTCGGGAATTCTTTCTCAGCCGTCACCAATGGATGGGACGATCTACTAAAGCAGCATGGAGGAGATAAAAAGGCAGCTTTAAAAGTCATTCAGGATGTATATGCTGGACTTTTTATGCAGATGATGGACATGCCCCATGATGCCCAGAGGGCCATGGTCGAGATCTCGAATGCCTACTACAGCATGCTCAAGGTCGAGCTTTCAGGGCTTACTAATGTGAGCGTATCTATGCCCACCATGCCGTCCTTAAGAGACAAGGTCGGCATACTTGAGAACATAGTAGACACTGAAAAGATAAAGCTTAAAAGTACCAGCGACCGCAAGAATATAGAGCTTGATACAGATATCTAGAATACTTTTAGATATTTCGCAGGAGTCGTATGACCTGCTTAAGCTCAATAGTTACGTTCTCTTTTTTGCAAAGTTCATTTTGACTACAGGGAAGAGGTCCGTAGTCCTCATGAAAAAGTCGGACATTTCTTCGACTGTCTTGTCCTGATGCATGAGCCAAAAGTATATATCGTCGACGATGCCGCTTGTAATGAAACGGATGACATACTCCTGCTCTGTGCCAAAGCTTTGGCCGTAATAGGCGAAGGCGGAGTAAAAGAGCTCCGATATGGATGCCCTTAAGTCCTCTCTGAAGATATTATCGCTCCCCGGAGTCAAAAGAGGAAGCATATATTCTCGTATCTCAAGGAAGTATGAAAGTACTCCCACGAGAGCGAGATTTTCTTTTTTTCCGCCTCTTTGAGCCTCATATATATTATGGCGGCTCAAATGTTTTGATCTATTTGTTATCTCTGTAAGGATATCCCTTCTGATAGAGTCCAAAAGATCTTCTACAGAATCGAAATGTAGATAAAAGGTGCATCTGTTGATACCGGCTTCTCTGCAAATATCCGTGACTGAAATAGACCTTGTATTTCGTGAAGAGTACCCTGACATCAGAGCCTTTTTGATCTTTTCTTCTGTAATGTTGTTTTTGTTTAAATATTTTGCCATAGACCTGAAAAATTAACACAATGTTGATTTTTGTTGTTAATGAATTATCTCCTTTTTTGTATTATTAAGTCAAGTAGTTATATGAAAAAAGATGCAAAGGAGGTAGACTATATGGCTTTTGCAAACAGACCCGAAGAGTACAATGAAAAACTCAAAAGGATAAGTACAGCCCTTCGCGGAGGTACTCCTGACCGCGTACCAAGTCTCATTCAGAACATGACCTGGGGATTTGGATACAGCAAGACTAACATCCCGGAGGTCTACAAAGACCGTCAGAAACAAATAGACGGCAACACATCTTTCCTCAAGGATATCTACACAGACGCTAACTTTATGCCTTGCCTTGATTTCCCATTGGAGATCAACGATATCCTCAAACCTGAGCAGCCCCAGTACCGCATCAATCCGGACGGATGCTCCATGCAGCATGTTGAGAACAGCCCCATGCTTCCGGAAGAATATGTAGAGCTGGCAAAGGACCCAAGAGCATTTATTGCCAATGTTCTTATCCCAAGGCGTTATCCTATTTTGAACAGCCCATATCCTCAGAACTATGAGCTTCTTAAAAAGGTCTATGATGCTCAGATGTATTTTATCGGAACCATAGTAGCAGGCGCTGAATACCAGAAACAGGTCTATGGAATGCCGGCATTCGGAACAGGTGTAAGCTATATAGCTCCTGACTTTTGCTTCGACTTCCTTAGAGGATTCAAGGGTCTCATGATAGATATCAGGCGTAAGGTGTCCGGAATGAAGGAAGCATTCGATGCTCTGAACAAGTACGAGATAAGAAACAAGCTCGGCCAGACAAAGAAGGACGAGATCATCTTCATACCTCTTCATTCAGCAACATTCATGAATGCTAAGACATATGAAGAGCTCTACTGGCCGTATCTTAAAGAGTACTGCGATGCTATTATCGCAAAGAAAGCTATCCCGACCATTTACCTTGAGGGCGACTGGACTATGCATGCAGAAAGCCTCAATGACATAGCTCCTCACAATGTATGCGCCATGATCGAAAAGGGAGATCCGGCTTACTTTAAGAAGACAATAGGAAATAACGTTTCTCTTGTCGGCGGTATCCCAACCATCAACTTAAGAGACTGCACACCTGAAGAAAGCATAGAAGTAGCCAAGAAGGCTCTTGATATCTATGCTCCCGGCGGCGGATATATCTTCAGCCAGGACAAGATACTCTTAAGTGCAGCAGACGCAGTAGCTGAAAACCTTATCGCTGTAAACGAATACGTCCGCGATAACGGAAAGTACTAAGAAGGAGGAATCAAAGATGAAACAATATGATCATGAACCTTCTATGGTCGAACTTTTTGACCAGCTTAGAGAAGAATATGCATACAAGCCTGACTTCATTCCTGATATAAAGGTCCCCATCATAGGGAAAAAGATCACAAAGGGAATCATCGCAGGAATGGTGGAAACGACCATCGAGGGTATGTTTACCTGATGCATGAGCCAAAAATATATGTAATTAAATAACCCG
>CAZALQ010000116.1:0-5316 GCA_964485605.1 uncultured Oscillospiraceae bacterium | reverse complement strand
GGATGAAGCTCAAAGACTTGAAGGTCTTTCAGAGGAAACCGAAAAGAGATATATGCATCAGTATAATTTCCCGGGATATTGCACAAATGAGGCAAAGCCTCCTCGTTCACCGGGAAGAAGAGAAATCGGACACGGTGCACTTGCTGAAAGAGCACTGCTTCCTGTAATTCCTTCAAAAGAAGAATTCCCGTATGCTATCAGAGTTGTTTCTGAAGTATTATCTTCCAACGGATCAAGTTCACAGGCATCTGTATGCGGAAGTACACTTGCTCTTATGGATGCAGGTGTTCCGATCAAAAAGCCGGTTGCAGGTATAGCAATGGGACTTATTGAAAGAGTTAAAGAAGACGGAACTTCCGAAATGGCAATTCTTTCAGATATTCAGGGAATGGAAGATTTCCTTGGAGATATGGACTTTAAGGTTGCAGGTACTGAAACAGGTGTTACTGCAATCCAGATGGATATCAAAGTTCACGGACTTTCAAGAGATATTCTTTGGAATGCACTTCAGCAGGCTAAAGAAGGCAGAATGTTCATTATGAAACAGATGCTTGAAGAAATTCCTGAGCCTCGCAAAGAACTTTCAAAATATGCTCCGAGAATCGTTACCATGCATGTTCCTGAAGATAAGATCAGACTTGTTATCGGTAAAGGCGGAGATACTATCAACGGAATTATCGCAAAAACAGGCGCTACAGTTGATATTGAAGATGACGGTACTATCTACATCGCATCTCCGGATCTTGCATCACTTGAAGCTGCACAGAGAGAAATTGAGCTCGTAACAGCTGATATTGAACCCGGAAAGATCTACACAGGTAAAGTTGTAAGACTTATGGATTTCGGTGCATTCATTGAATGTCTTCCGGGAAAAGACGGACTTCTGCACATTTCAAAGATCTGCAAAGGCAGAGTAGAAAAAGTAACAGATGTATTAAATGTTGGCGATACAGTTACTGTAAAGTGCAGTGAAATCGATAAGCAGGGCAGAGTAAATCTTACAAGAATAGGTCTTGAAGATACACCTATTATCAAAGCAGGGGAAGAGGAGTAACCCATAATTCCTTTATAGAGCGGAAGACTAAAATGGTCTTGCCGCTCTTTTTTGTTATATATATAATTAAGTATCATCTTTTAAAAGGAAAATATTTATGGATAGAATTGCAAAATTTGAAAAGGTATCCCTTAAGCAATATGAAATGGATACTGATGCTCCGGGTACATATGAAAATATTGTTTTACCAAGAAGAGCTACATCAGGGTCTGCGGGTTATGATTTAATATCACCTAAGAGTTTTACTTTAGGCCCCGGAGAAAGTACAAAAATTGCGACAGGCCTTCGTGTTAAGATACAAGAGGGATGGGTACTGTTTGTGCTTCCAAAAAGCGGACTTGGTACAAAATACCGTTTCCAGCTTGATAATACCTGCGGCGTAATTGACTCTGATTATTACTATGCAGATAATGAAGGTCATATCATCATAACCATGACCAATGATTCCAGAACGGGCAAAACATTGGAAATAGAAGCAGGTAAAGCTTTTGCACAGGCAATATTCCTTCCTTACGGTATAACGGAAGATGATGAAGCAAATGGATTAAGAACAGGAGGCTTCGGTTCGACAGGAGTTTAACTATGGTATTAAGGGAAGATTTAGAGAAAAGGGAATATGATATTTTAAATAAGTATGCAACTAAGGCTAAAGAAAGCAAAGGAAGGATGTTTCCGGAAGAGGAAGATAATCTTCGTACCTGTTTTCAAAGAGACAGAGACAGGATAATTCATTCCAAAGCTTTAAGAAGGATGATGCATAAAACACAGGTATTTCTTGCACCTGAAGGAGATCATTACAGAACAAGGCTTACTCATACATTGGAAGTTTCACAAATCGCAAGGACTATAGCAAGGGGGCTTGGTCTAAATGAAGATTTAACCGAAGCTATTGCAATGGGTCACGATCTTGGACATACGCCTTTTGGACATAACGGGGAAGAATTTCTTGATCAGATTCATCCCGGCGGATTTAACCATGCAAAGCAAAGTTTAAGAGTTGTTGATGTCATAGAGAAAACATCATCCGGCAAACCTCTTAATCTTTCATGGGAAGTAAGAGACGGAATATTAAATCACGGAAGTAAAGATCATCCCGGTACTCCCGAAGGACAAATCGTAAGTCTGTCAGACAGAATAGCATATATCAATCATGATATAGATGATGCATTAAGAGCGAAGGTAATCACTCTTGATGAGCTTCCAAAAGAATGCCTCGAGCTTTTCGGATATACCCACGGAGAAAGAATCAACAGCCTTGTTGTTGATGTCATAGAAAATTCATGGAATAAGCCGGAAGTTATCCAGTCAGAATTATATGCTAAGGAGATGAATGTCTTAAGAGACTGGATGTTCGAAAATGTATACAGAAATCCTGAAGTAAAGAAAAATGCTGAACTTGAAAAAGTACAAACACTTATTTTTGCCTTATACGAATATTATGTCAAAAATCCTGATAAACTGCCTTCAGAATATCAAGACCTTCTTGACGAATGGGGTAAAAATGAAGCAGCAAAGGACTATATTGCCGGTATGACAGACAGATATGCCTTATTCATGTATGATAAGCTCTTTGTACCGGCAGGATGGAATCTTAGAAATTAAAAAAGGAAATTTAAAAAGTATGTTGAATAAATTAGGTTAGGGAGATTGGAGATTATATGCCTAATTATTCAAATGCAATTGAAGAAATAAAATCAAGGTGTAACATCGTTGATGTCATAGGATCAGTCGTTACTCTTAAAAGAGGCGGAAGTTCATATATGGCATGCTGTCCTTTCCACAACGAAAAGACACCTTCTTTTAGTGTATCGGAAAAGAACCAGTTTTATCATTGCTTTGGATGCGGTGAGTCCGGTGATGTTATTTCTTTCGTTCAGAAATACTATAACTTAAGCTTCGGCGAAGCAGTTGAAAAATTGGCTGCACAGTACGGCGTAACTATCGAAAGAGAGGACAGCTATGCATCACAAAAAAGAGCTGAGATGCTTGGAGTAAACAAACTTGCGGCCAAGTTCTTTTTTGACAATATAAGCGTTAAAAACAACCCGGGGTATAAATATATCACCGACAGAGGTTTAACCCCTGAAACCATTAAAAAATTCGGTCTGGGATATACGGGACAGAGTGCTTTCGGACTTCTTAAATATTTAGAGAGCAATAAAGTATCTAAAGAAACTATGGTTGAACTCGGTCTTGTATCAAAAAATGATAAGGGCTTTTTCGATAAATACAGAAACAGACTTATCTTTCCGATCATAGATACAAGAGACAGAATAATAGGTTTCGGAGGAAGGATCATAGGAGAGGGAGAGCCTAAATATCTTAATTCTTCAGAATCTCCTGTTTTTCACAAGACTAATAATCTGTTCGGCCTTAATATGGCAAAAACATATATTCAGCAGGAAGGATATGCATTTCTTGTTGAAGGCTATATGGACATGGTAAGCCTTTACCAAAACGGTGTATGCAATGTTGTCGCATCACTTGGTACATCTCTTACTGAAAATCAGGCTAAGCTTCTAAAAAGATATTGCAACAAAGTAGTACTTTGTTATGACGCGGATAAGGCAGGAATTAAGGCAGCAATAAGAGGAATCGATATATTAAGAGCTGCAGACATGGAGGTTAAAGTTCTTCATGTTGAAAATGCAAAGGATCCTGATGAATTTGTAAAAAAATTCGGCAAAGAAGCTTTCATGAACCTGCTTTTAAATAAAGCTTTAGACCATGTTGATTACAAAGTTGCATTAATACAGAAAAAATACAACAGGAAAGACAACAGCCAGAATGTAAAGTTTATTAAAGCAGTTGCCAAAGTTTTGAGCGGACTTTCTCCGGCCGAACAGGAAGTATATACAAAGTATCTTTCACAAAAATTGAGCATCTCAGAGGATACTCTTATGAAAGAGACAAAAGCATCGTATAAAGAGCCTGTTCCAGCGCCTGAAGTCAAACAGGAAAAACAGGTAAAAGAAGAAGTAAATGTTTCAAAATCTGATCTAAATCTTGAGCAGATGGTACTGAAACTTTCTTATTCCAACAGCGACTATTTCAAGACCTTTGATTCATACGAATCAGCTTTTTCTACAAATCTCGGTATTGAAATTGCTGATGAATTAAAGCTCCTCTACAGCGACGGTATTGATTTTAATCTTGAAGATATTAAATTCAGTTTATCAGATGATGCATATGCCTATTTTGAAAAAATAATCAATAAAACCATTATCGGAAAAGAGGAAGATGCATATAAAGATTGTATAAATAAACTTGAAAAAAATAAAAAAGATAAACGAATAAATGAAATAGAAACGACAATAAAAATGCTCGATGAGATGCCTGAAGATGAAAGAGCTAAAGCTGATATCAGCAAGCTTATGACAGAGCTTTCGGAACTCAGAAGAAAAAGGTAGGGAGGAAATATGCCTTATACAGATGAAAAGAAAAGGGAAATGATCGACGCCATGATCGAAAAAGGTCAAAAAGAAGGATCAATCAAAGAATCTGAATTTAATGAACTTATTACAAATCTCGATTTGGATGATACACAAAAGCAGGCTATACTCGATGCTTTCGATATGTCAGACATTCATCTGATTCCTGATATAGTCGTTGAAGAAGATGATTTTTCCTTAGATCTTTTAACAGAATCAGACGAAGCAGAATTTGAAGAAATTGCAAAGGAAGCTGAAGCCGATAACCTTGAAGATCTTGAAAAGACCATCGCTATCGATGACCCTGTAAGAATGTATCTTAAAGAAATAGGAAAAGTGCCCCTATTAACAGCAGAAGAGGAATTAGATCTTGCCGTTAAAATGGAAATCGGCGACAAGGATGCCAAACAAAAGCTTTGCGAAGCAAACTTAAGGCTTGTTGTATCTATCGCAAAGAGATATGTAGGAAGAGGCATGCAGTTCCTCGATCTTATTCAGGAAGGCAATATGGGCCTTATAAAAGCTGTAGAGAAGTTCGACTATACAAAAGGCTTTAAGTTCTCAACCTATGCTACATGGTGGATCAGACAGGCTATAACAAGATCTATAGCTGACCAGGCAAGAACCATAAGAATTCCTGTTCATATGGTTGAAACCATCAATAAGCAAATAAGAGTAACACGTCAGCTTCTCCAGGAACTGGGAAGAGATCCTTCCCCTGAAGAAATTGCTGCAGAAATGGATATTCCGGTAGAAAAGGTAAGAGAAATATCTAAAATTGCTCAGGAACCGGTATCGCTTGAAACTCCTATAGGTGAAGAGGAAGATTCA
>CAZALQ010000115.1:4815-5338 GCA_964485605.1 uncultured Oscillospiraceae bacterium | reverse complement strand
CGAACTTCATGAAGACCCTGGAGGACATGCTGAACGTAAACCTCTACATGGAAGGCCTTTCAAACATCTTCGATATACCGGAGTACAGCGATATCTCCAAGGCCAAGAGCTTTATCGAGATGCTGACTCAGAAGGAAGAGATAACGAAGAAGCTCATCGAACGTGACGACGGTATCACCGTTACCATCGGAGATGAGAACGAGGACAGCAATCTTCAGGACTGCAGCCTTATCACCGCAAGCTATTCCGTGGACGGCAAGCTTGTGGGAAAGATCGGAGTCATAGGACCGACAAGAATGAAATACAGCAAGATCACTTCGATCATCGAATACTTAACAGAAAACCTGACGGATACCTTCAAGCTCGAGAGCGGGGAGGACGCCGGACAGGAAGATGACCAAGGAGAAGATATAAATGAGTGAAGAAAAGAACATCCACATCGAAGATGAGGTAAAAGAAGAAGCAAAGGAAGTTGAGACCGAAGCTGAGGAAGAAAAGGCGGAGGAGATAGTTTCTGAAGAAA
>CAZALQ010000115.1:0-4805 GCA_964485605.1 uncultured Oscillospiraceae bacterium | reverse complement strand
TTACGCGCAGAACAGGCCCATCGAGTTGGAGGAAACCCAAGAAGTAAAAGAAGAAACTCCAGAAGAGACCGCATAGGAAACGACCGCAGAAGAAACTGCAGAAACTGAAGAAACTTCTGAAGAAGAAACTGAAGATGCACCTTGTGAAAAGGAAGAAGAGCCTTCTGAAGAGAAGGAAGAAAAATCCGAAGCCGAGAAGCAGCTGGATGAAATGAACACCAAATACATGAGGCTCATGGCTGACTTCCAGAATCAGAAGAAACGCTTCGAAAAAGAAAAAGCTGATATCTATCAGTTTGCAAATGAAGACATAGTTAAAAGTTTGCTTGAAGTAGTGGACAACTTCGACAGAGCTCTGGATGCATCCCAGGATGACGGATCCAAGTTCAGAGAAGGCATGGAAATGGTCTTCAAGCAGTTAATGGGAGCTCTCGAAAAAGCGGGAGTTTCTGAGATAAAGGCTTTAGGGGAAGATTTTGACCCGAACTTCCACAACGCCGTAATGATGGAAGAGACCGACGAATATGAATCCAACAAGGTCTCCGGAGTCATGCAGAAGGGTTACACACTTAATTCAAGAGTTATCAGACCGAGCATGGTCAAGGTAGCGCAGTAAAAACGTAAAATAAGAAAGTTAAATTTCAGGAGGAAATAAAATGGCTAAAGTTATAGGAATCGACTTAGGAACAACCAACAGCTGCGTGGCAGTGCTTGAAGGCGGAGAGCCAGTAGTAATCGCAAACGCAGAAGGAATGAGAACCACACCTTCGGTAGTAGGTTTCAAAAAGGACGGAGAGAGATTAGTAGGTGAGACAGCTAAGAGACAGGCTGTAACAAATCCGGACAGAACAGTATCATCCATCAAGAGACACATGGGTGAAAACTATAAAGTTACCATCGACGGCAAGGACTACACACCGCAGGAGATCAGCGCTATGATCCTTACCAAGTTAAAGAACGATGCTGAAGCTTATCTCGGAGAAAAGGTAACAGAAGCTGTAATCACAGTTCCCGCTTACTTCTCAGACTCCCAGAAGCAGGCTACAAAGGACGCCGGAAGGATCGCAGGTCTCGACGTTAAGAGAATCATCAACGAGCCTACCGCAGCATCCCTTGCATATGGCCTTGATAAGGAAGAAGGATCCCACAAGATCCTGGTATACGACCTCGGCGGCGGCACCTTCGATGTATCCATCCTCGAACTGGGCGACGGAGTATTCGAAGTACTTGCTACAAACGGCGATACAAAGCTCGGCGGAGATGACTTTGATAACGTTCTCATGAACTACATTGCAGATGAATTTGCAAAGGAAAACGGAACTGACCTCAGAAACGATAAGATGGCAATGCAGAGACTCAAGGAGGCTGCAGAAAAGGCAAAGAAGGAACTCTCTTCAAGCCAAACCACAAATATCAATCTTCCGTATATAACAGTAAATAACGGAGAACCTCTCCATATCAATATGGACCTTACAAGAGCTAAGTTCGAACAGCTTACAAAACACCTTGTAGACCGTACAATCGATCCTATGAAGAAGGCAATGCAGGATGCAGGAGTTACACCTGCAGATCTGAGCAAAGTAATACTTGTAGGTGGATCAACAAGAATCCCGGCAGTTCAGGAATGCGTAAAGCAGGTTACAGGAAAAGAACCGTTTAAGGGCATTAACCCTGATGAATGTGTAGCAGCAGGTGCTGCTATTCAGGCAGGTGTTCTTACAGGCGAAGTTAACGATATTCTTCTTCTTGATGTTACACCGCTTTCACTTTCAATTGAAACCCTTGGCGGAGTTGCAACAAAACTTATTGAAAGAAATACAACAATACCTACAAAGAAGAGCCAGATCTTCTCAACAGCTGCAGATAACCAGACAGCAGTTGATATTCACGTAATGCAGGGCGAAAGACAGATGGCCGCAGACAACATCACACTCGGACGCTTCCAGCTTTCAGGTATTCCTCCTGCGCCGCGTGGAATTCCTCAGATCGAGGTTACATTCGATATTGATGCAAACGGTATCGTAAATGTAAGCGCAAAGGATCTTGGTACAGGAAAGAGCCAGAACATCACAATTACATCTTCCACAAAGCTTTCCGAAGAAGAAATCAATGCAAAGGTTAAGGAAGCTGAACAGTATGCAGCAGAGGATAAGGCTAAGAAGGAGAGCATCGAGCTTAAGAATCAGGCTGAAACTCTTGTTTATGAGACCGAAAAGAACCTTAAGGATCTTGAAGGAAAGCTCTCTCCTGAGGAAGTATCCAAGATCACAGCAGCAAAGGATGAACTCCAGAAAGCTCTTAATGCAGGAACAACTGAGGATATTAAGGCTAAGATGGAAGCTCTTACAAATGAGTACCATGTGATTTCCACAAAGCTCTATGAACAGGCACAGCAGGCTCAGGCAAATGCAGGCCAGAACATGGGCGGACAGGGAACATACACTCAGGAACAGCCTCAGCAGGAGACTAACAATAATAACAATGACAACGTCGTCGATGCAGACTTCGAGGTAGTTGACGACTAAAGCGTAATTTAGATGGCAGATAAAAAAGATTACTACGAAACTCTGGGCATCAAAAAAGGTGCTACAGAGGATGAAATTAAATCAGCTTTCCACAAAATGGCCATGAAGTATCACCCGGACAGAAATCCGGGTGATGCCTCTGCCGAGGAAAAATTCAAGGAGGTCAACGAGGCCTATTCCGTTCTTTCAGATCCGGATAAGAAGGCTAAGTATGACCGTTTTGGATTTGCAGGAGTAGATCCTTCCTACGGTGCCGGTGAAGGCGGTTTTTCCGGCGGATTTGGCGGTTCAGGATTCAGAGGATTCAGTTCAAGCGATTTTGGATTTGATGACCTTGGAGACATATTCAATATGTTTACAGGGGGCGGTTCTTCATATTCAACTACAAGAAACGGTCCGAGAAGAGGCGCTGATATTCAAAAACGCATGACCATAAGCTTTGAAGAAGCAGCCTTTGGTGTAAAGAAAACTATAAAGATCACAAAGGATTGCGAATGCGAAGCCTGCAAAGGTACGGGAGCTAAGGACGGAACTGCAAAACATACCTGTCCTCAGTGCAACGGAACAGGAACCGCAACAACGGTCCAGAATACTATTCTCGGTACCATGAGAAGAACAGGCACTTGCCCCACATGTAACGGCAAGGGTTATGTCATAGATACAAAGTGTTCAAAGTGCTACGGAAGCGGTACAATCAACAAGAGTGTAAATATCAATGTTGATATTCCTGCCGGTGTTGATAATGATTCGGTCATAACCTTAAGAGGTCAGGGAGAACCGGGTACTAAGGGCGGCAGTCCGGGAGATTTGTTCCTCGTACTTACGGTTTCACCTCATGATTACCTTAAGAGGAAGGGAAACGATCTTTGGATCACCGTTCCTGTTACATTCACGCAAGCTGCTCTTGGAGATGAAATTACTATCCCAAGCCTTCGTGAAAAGATATCCTGCAAGATCCCTGCAGGCACTCAGCCCGGTACTGTCCTCAGAATAAAAGGCAAGGGCATAGCGGCTCTTAATACGGGCAGGATGGGCGATATGTTCGTCGAAGTAAACCTGGAAGTTCCTACAAAGCTTACAAATAAGCAAAAGGAGCTCATAAGGCAGTTCGGTGAAGAAAAACCTGCTGAAGGTTCATATGCAAAGAGAAAGAGCTTTGCTGAAAAAGTAAAAGAATTCTTTGACTAATAAAATATATGAATAGCGAGAAGCCGCTATTCCGATTTTTTATAGCTTGTCTATTTCTTCATATATCCTTCGTGAAAGATCTTTAAGCTTTTCCTCATCGACCTTAATCACTTCTCTGTCGTAGGTCATAAGGCCGTTTATTTCATCTTCAACGTCTGAAATTTGTGTATATATACTTCCGCAAAGGCCTGATTTGATGGCCGGGATGACCATTTTTTCATAGGTTTTGATCATTTTGTCTGTAAGCTCTTCCTTTGATCTGCAGGCGCCGTATCCGTAGGTCTTGTTTGTTGACCTGTGCCCGTCAACAGGATATGAATAACCTCCGAATTCAGATAGAAGCAGGGGTCTTTCCTGGGGATAGAGATCTACAGTCCTAAAATATATATGTATGCTGTCAAAGTCGCTCTTGTTTTGTCTAAACCATCCCGATGTTGAGTCAAAGAGCCTTGTATCATCAACGCATTTAAGCATTGTATATGCCGCATCGCTTTCAAACTGGCCCCAGCCCTCATTAAAGAGGGTATATGCGACGATGCAGGGGTGGTTATACAGATGCTCCATGGTCTCCTTTGAATGCCTTACCCAAAACTCTTTTCTCTTTTCTGCGAAACCGGAATTATCCTTCATATTAAAACCTAAGGTCGCAAGAAGAGTATCTTTAAAGAATTTATACTTCCCGTTATTGACCATATCCTGAATTACAAGGATCCCGTGCTTATCGCAAAGGTAGTAAAAGCTTTCGTCCTCTACCTTTATATGTTTTCTTAAGGTGTTGAAGCCAAGAGCCTTGATAGCAAGAATATCCTTTTCATATTCTTCGGCAGTTGCCGTGCAAATGCCGGGGATGTAATATCCTTGGTCGAGTAGTCCGTGGAGGAATATTGGCTTTCCGTTAAGGCATACTCTGTTTATGCCGTCTATTTCTTTTATTTCAATGGTCCTTAGGGCAAAGTAAATATCAACTTTGTCTTTTCCTCTCATGATGGTTCTTGTGTATAGGTAAGGATCCTCAGGGGTCCACAGATGAGGATTATCTATATCAATTCTTTGAATATCACCGTCAACATCCAGGGTAACTCCCTTTAAATC
>CAZALQ010000114.1:0-5366 GCA_964485605.1 uncultured Oscillospiraceae bacterium | reverse complement strand
GCGACTTTGTAGAGATATACAACGGTAGTTCTGCTCCCATCGATCTTTTTGGTTACGGTCTTTCCGACAGAAATGACAGGATTAAATGGGCATTCCCCGATGTCACCATCAAATCCGGGGAATATATGGTCATCAACCTCATCGGAAGAGATACTGACGGTCTTAACGCCAATTTCAAGCTCTCAAGCAAGGGCGGCGAAAACCTTATCCTTCTGAATAACAAGGGCAAAGTGATAGATGCTCTGAAAACCAAGGCCATGGGAAAGAACCAAAGCCTTGTAAGAAACGGCAGAAGCTGGGACTATTCAGCATATTCAACTCCCGGATACGAGAATTCTGAAAAGGGCTTATCAGCCTACAGAAACAACCTTTACGGAAGCGATGTTTCCGATATTTCCATAAACGAGATCTTATGCAAGAACAACGGAAACTATATGAATTCACAGGGAAGATTTGACGGATATGTAGAACTTATCAATACATCGGATAAAATCTGCAACCTTTCCGACTACTATATCAGTGATGCCCTTTCCGCACCCTTTAAATACAAACTTCCTTCCGTTTATCTAAATCCTGGAGAGATATATCTTCTCTACGCAGGAGACAGTTCCGATAACAGCCAGCTCTATACAGGCTTTGGCGTTCAGAATAAGACGGGAAGCATATACATATCAAAAAGCGGAAAGATAATCGCAGAAGTATCCTATGAGAACATTCCCAACGGCTGCGCATATATCAGGGATAACGACGGGACATACTATGTAAGCAATGCCCTTTCCCCCGGATATGAAAACAGCACAAGCGGCGTAGAAACCTTCCAAAAGGAAAATATGCCTATTCAGTCAGGACTCATCATCAACGAAGTTATGAGTTCAAACAACACTCAGATTCCTCAAAACGGTTATCAGTTCTATGACTGGATCGAACTGTTTAACAATACAAACAAGGCGGTTAACCTTTCTGAATACAATCTGACAACAGATATATCAAATCAGGGACTCTTCACACTTCCTGATGTAACTTTGGCGCCGGGTGCCTATTATGTTGTAATGTGCAGCGGTAATACTCAGCTTACAAATGACAACTATGTACATGCAAACTTTAAGATAGGCAATGCTGAATCCATATACCTTGTCAAAAACGGCAAGATCCAAGATTGCGTCTTTGTTTACGGACTGCCCATGGAATACAGCTATGCAAGAGGCAAAGACTTCGGATGGACCTATGCATCAAGCCCCACACCGGGATCTGAAAACAACAGCGGTTACAGAATGATCACTCCGGAGCCTAAGATCGATTTAGAATCGGGCATATATAACGGTGTTTCATCCCTTTCCGTAAGCATCTCAGGTAGAGGTAATATCTATTACACCACAGACGGATCTGAACCAACTCAATATTCAAGAAGATATACAGGGCCTATTTACGTAGGCTCTTCTACTGTCATAAGAGCTGCAGCCCTCATACCGGGAGCAAGAATAAGCAAATCTGTCTGCAGCAGCTATATAGTAAACGATCCGCATAATGTCCCCGTTGTATCGGTAGCCGTTGACCCCTGGGAATTTAACTATATGTATACCAACTACACTCAGGATCTCAGATATCAGGCAAATTTCGAACTCTTTGAAACCGACGGTTCTGTCAGCAGCCCCTGCGGAATTGCCCTTTCAGGCCTTACGGGACGAAGATATAACAAAAAGAACTATGCCATAAGATTTGACGGCGAATATGGGGCAACATCCCTTGACTACAAAGTATTTGATGACCTTAACTGCTCCAGTTTTGACAGCATAGTCATAAGAGGCGGAAGCAATGCTGAAGAATCTCTTCCATGGAAGGACGAATTCGCTTCAGATCTGGCAAAGGATTCTATACTGACAAGAAGAAACAAAACCTGCGCTCTCTATATCAACGGTTACTATAGAGGCATATATAACATCAGAGAAAAAATAACACCTGCCATGATTGCTGACCACTACAATGTGGATAAAACGAAGGTCAATATTATAAGATGGGCAGGTGATGTGGAAGCCGGTGATAATGTCTGGGGCGATGTTATGGACTGGGCAGCAAGTCACGATCTTTCATCTGATGCAAACTATTACGAATTCTGTCAGATGGTAGATGTGGAAGAGCTGTGCGATTTATGGATCTTCCAAATGTATATGAACAATCCGGACATATACAACATAAGGGTCTACTCACATCCAGACATAGATGCAGGACGCTGCAAATTCATTTTTTTTGACCTCGATCTTGGCTGGTACGGACCAAACGGCAACTACCTCAGCGCTGTAGTCTTCAATCCGACAGGATATGCGCAGGATCTTGCAGGACATAATTATGATATGAGCGTAAACTTAAATCTTTTAAGAAACAGCAAGTTCAGACAGCTTTTCCTTGAAAGACTTAACTACCACCTGCACAGCACCCTTTCAACATCCAATACCCTTGCAAGATTTGATTACTATACAAATCTCTACGCACCGGAAATAGCAAGAGATATGTATACTAACAATTATTCAACCGGTTGGTATGACAGCAACATCTATCAGTTCCGCTATCTCATATCAATAAGAACAGGTACGTTGCTTGAATACGCAAGAAGCTTCTTTGGACTTTCCTACTCAGAGATGAAAGCAATATTCGGTGACCTTTATTAATACTAAAAAAAATAAAAAACAGACAGTGAAGTGAACCCCTTTCGTTAGACAAAAACTCTAATGAAAGGGGTTTTAAAATGCATTTAATATTTTTACCATTTATATAGCATTTGCGGCATCATAGGCTGTTTTTGTTGCCCTTGCTATATCGGCAGTCCTGTCCTCAGCACAGTCTCCTATAAATGTATATGGAACCTTAAGTCCTTCAAGGTCCGGCTTTACCTGCCTGGAACCGACTGCCATGACAACGAAGTCAGCAGGAATCTCTAAACATTCTTCCTTTCCATCTTCGCATCTTGTGCAGATGATCTTTCCGGCTTCGATCTTTTCAAGCTTTGTATTTACGTACATCTTGATTCCGTACTTTTCGTAGTTTGCCATCATGTACGGCCTTATGGTTGCGCTTTCAGCCTTTGCTACCATATCCAAAAGCTCAACTACAGATACATTCTGTCCTATTGAACCGAGATATTCGGCCGTCTCAGCTCCTACCTGGCCACCCCCGATAACAGCAACATTTCCGAATACTACTTCCTTATGGTCAAGTACATCCCATGCATTTACTACATGCGGAAGATCATATCCCGGAACCTTTACAGTAACGCATTCAGCCCCTGTTGCCACGAGCACATGGTCAAAGGTATTAAGAGTATCAACATCGGCTTTTCTTCCCATATGGAATACTACTCCGAGTTTCGGAAGTACTCTTTCGTAATATCTTAAGCTTCTGAACATTTCCTCTTTTCTAGGGGGAACGGCAGCCATATTGATCTGTCCGCCGATTCTGAGCTCTTTTTCGAATACTTCAACATGATGTCCTTTGGTTGCTGCAACTCTTGCAGCTTCAAGGCCTGCAATTCCGGCGCCTACGATAGCAACCCTCTTTACTTCCTTTGCAGGAGTGATCTTTCTTTCGGCTTCATGTCCGTTCTCTGGGTTGAGCACGCACTGAATATATGATCCTGTCATGATGCCGTCAGTGCATCCCTTGTTGCACATCATGCAAAGCCTTATTTCATCGGCCTTTCCTTCAGCACACTTATTTCCGATGTCAGGATCGCATACAAGGGGTCTTCCCATAGCGATTATATCTGCTTCACCGTTATTAAGAAGTGCTTCCATAGCTTCCGGAGTAACTATTCTTGCAACAGCTGATGTAGGTATTGATACAACTTCTTTTATGCATTTATGAGCATACATGGATGTGCCGTAGGGCTGAATTCCCATAGGCGGAATGGTATCTGCTATATTGCTGGTATGATTTGCACCGGCAATATGTATCATATCGACACCTTCCTTTTCGAGTATCTTAGCATACTCAATTGCCTCATCAAGAACAAGGCCGCCATTGCCTCTTATCTCTCCGTTCTCCATAGGAAGCCTGATTCCCAGCTTATAGTCGATGATCATGTCAGGGACAGCTGCTCGTATAGCTCTAACCATCTCTGTTGAGAATCTTGTCCTGTTTTCAAAGGAACCGCCGAACTCATCGGTCCTTTTGTTGAGCTTTGTGGAAAGAAGAACTCCGTTAAGTCTGTCGCCATGGATCTGAATAACATCTATTCCTGCCTTTTTTGCAATAACTGCAGATTCTGCAGCTTTTTGTATAAGGTGTCTCAGCTGATCTGCGCTTGCTTCAAAGGGGAATACCTTCATGCTCTCAGCCATGAACTTCCTTGCTTCCTTCATATCTACTTTCATGAGTTCTACGAATTTTTCTACATCGAACTCTCTGTAGAAAAGCTGTACACCCAGTTTTGTGCCTACTGCGTGGCATGCATCCACAAGGGGTTTGAAATTAGGTATATCCTCTTCTGATGCAATTCTAAGACCAAAGCCGGGGATGCAGCTTACATTTCCAAGCACGATATATCCGCATCCGCCTTCTGCAATTTTCTTGTAGAAGTTAAAGCTTCTTTCTCCTATTCTTCCCTGCTCTTCGTAACCCGTTGTCATAGGCGGGAACATTATTCTGTTCTTAAATGTTACGCCTTTAATTGTAATCGGCTCATTGATCTTCATTCTTTTTCCTCTCCTTCATATATATCATCTTTATTTATATCCGAAATTACTTATGGCTATGGTGCTTTCTCTCCAGCGTTCTTTTACCTTAACAAAAAGCTCAAGGTAAACTCTGCATCCAAGAAGAGCCTCTATTTCCTCTCTTGCAGCCATGCCGATGCCTTTTAATGTATGACCTTTTTTCCCTATGATAATCCCCTTATGGCTTTGCTTTTCGCAGTAAATTGCAGCATTGATCTTTGTTATGCGGCTTTGTTCATCAAAGCTTTCGATTTCGACTGCAACACCGTGAGGGACTTCCTCATCCAAATACATGAGTATCTTTTCTCTGATGATCTCAGAAACGAGGAATCTTTCGGGATGATCTGTGACCATATCGGGCGGAAAATACATGGGACCTTCTTCAGCTGATTCCTCGAGCTTCCTTAAAAGCACATCCACATTTTTTCCCTCAAGGGCGTTGGTCCCTATAATGTCATCAAATATACCCATCTCCTCATACTGCTTATATATTTGCTCAAAGGTATCCGGATCTATTTTATCTATTTTATTTATTACGAGGATCTTAGGTGTATCCACCTTTTTCAGTGCATCGAGTATGAATCTGTCCCCTGACTTCCCATCTTCAAGGGGTGAATCCACAAGAAAAAGAACCGTATCAACTTCGTTAAAAGTGTTGAG
>CAZALQ010000113.1:0-5389 GCA_964485605.1 uncultured Oscillospiraceae bacterium | reverse complement strand
ATAATCGATTCTTTTACCGGGCAATATAAAACCTCTCTTAGATGCAATGGCTTCCATAGTATCCAAGGGATTTTCCTGTATTTCATCAAGTTTGTATCTTTCCATCAGAAGATTTGGCGCAATAAAGCTCAATTTTTCAATAAAGCTTAGCGCCAAAGACTCAAGATCCATTATTTCATCTTTAATGCTTCCGCAGTAGGCTAAATTTTTTGCAATCTCCTGATTGTCAAGGTTCGGCCAAAGTATACCGGGAGTATCAAGAAGCATAGTCCCGTCTTTTAATGTAAGCCACTGTTTTACTGTTGTAACTCCTGGTCTGTCACCTGTTTTGGCTGATTTAGATCCTGTAAGCCTGTTAATGAGAGAGGATTTACCCACATTGGGGATTCCCACAATCATTACCCTGAGCTGTTTTTTTCTATCTTTATTCTCGTTAAGATTCTTTTTGATCTTATCAAAACAGTCGAAAACAGCTTTGCATCCGTCGCCTGTATTTGAATTGATAGTCAGGACAAAGTCATTTTCTTCTTTTAATTTACTTTCCCATTCTTTTGTTTTTACGGGATCCGCCAAATCACTTTTATTCAGAACTACAATACGAGTTTTGCCCTTTGTCAGTTCTGCAATATCGGGGTTTCTGGATGCAAGAGGAATTCTTGCATCAACAACTTCAATGACCGCACTGACAAGACTTAGATTCTCGGATATTAAGTTTTTGGTCTTTTTCATGTGACCCGGATACCAGTTAATTTTGTTCATTTAATACCCAAAAGTTCTCTTGCCTGCATACGTGCAGATTCACTGATTGTTGCTCCCGAGAGGAGTCTTGCAAGCTCTTCTACCCTTTCATCTTTATTTAATGGGACAACTGTAGTATGAGTTGAAATCTCATCACTTACTTTTTCTATCCTGAGATGGCTTTCACCTTTACATGCGATCTGCGGAAGATGCGTAATGCAAATAACCTGATGGCTGTTTGCAATCTTCTCAAGCTTTTCTCCCACAACTGCTGCCGTTGCGCCTGATATTCCCGTATCGATTTCATCGAATATCAAAGTAGGAATTCTATCTATTTCTCCTATTATGCTCTTTAAAGCAAGCATAATTCGTGATAATTCTCCGCCGGATGCTATTCTTGCCAAAGGCTTGGCATCTTCACCTCTATTGGTTGAAATTAAGAACTCAACCTTTTCTTTTCCTTTTGCAGATGATGCTGTGGTTTCAAATTTTACTTTAAAATATGCATTATTAAAGTTAAGTTCTGCCATTTCTTTGTCTACAAGATTCTCAAGCTTTACAGCAGCTGACTTTCTAATGGTGGATAAAGCATCTGCATCCTTGTCATAGATCTCCTTTGATTCTTTGATCTTTTTTTCAAGCTCTTTTAGCTTGTCATCTGCATTATCTATATCGGATAAGCTTTTTTCTGCTTCATCTAAATAGTTAAGAACTGATTCGACAGAACCGCCGTATTTCCTTTTCAGTTTGTTGATCAGCTCTAATCTTTCAATGGCATCGTCGAGCTCATTTTGCGAGAAGCTGACGCTGTCTCTTAGATTCCTAAGTTCTGAATTTACATCCTCAAGTTCATAATATGCATTGGAGATCCTCGTAATTAATTCATCTATATCCGATGAAATCCCCTTTACCGACTCTAGGTTAGAAAGTGCATTTCCAAGAGCTGATTCTGCAGAAAAATCAGAACCAAAAATGGAGGCATGAGCAGAAGAAACAGCCTCATAAAGCTTCTCGCCATTCTCCATTATTCTGATATTTTCTTCTAACTCTTCATCTTCACCGATTTTAACATTGGCCTTTTTGATTTCCTCAAGTTCGTATTTAAGAAAATCTCTTCTTCTTTCTGAGTCAGAAAGTTCTTTTTTCAGCTTGTAGTACTCAGATGAAAATGAAGCAAAATCCTCATAGCTTTTTGATGTCTTATCCAATGCTTCTTTTAATTCCGAACCACCGTATAGATCAAGGATATCAAGGTGATTTTCAGAATCCAAAAGTATTTGCTGATCATATTGACCATGTATATCTGCAATTTTTTTGCATAGAATATTCAAAGCTGAGAGCGGCACTATTGTGCCGTTTATTCTGCATATACTTTTGCTTTGCGAACTGATTTCTCTTCTGATAACTATAGGATTGTCATCAGGCACGCCGATCTCATCTAAAACAGGTTTAAGTGAATCTCCTTCAAAATCAACAA
This sequence comes from uncultured Oscillospiraceae bacterium, assembly GCA_964485605.1. Classification (GTDB taxonomy): domain Bacteria; phylum Bacillota; class Clostridia; order Peptostreptococcales; family Anaerovoracaceae; genus RUG13409. The sequence goes on along the minus strand of CAZALQ010000113.1, from coordinate 3,174 downwards.
GAAGAGTAACGATTGCTTTTTCGCAACCGCTTCTTACATAAGCTGTATCAGCTCTGCTCCCAAGAGCCATAGAAACAGCTTCTATAATTACTGACTTACCTGCACCGGTTTCACCGGTAATAATATTCAGACCAGGCTTCAGATTTACGTTAAGCTCTTTAACAATAGCAAAATCTTTAATGCTGATTCCTGAAATCATATTAGGAAATAACCTCGTTAATCATGTCTATAACGAATTGAACATTGCTTACTGAATCAACAACAAGAAGAATTGTATTATCACCGGCAATAGTACCAAGGATCCTCTCATCCGGAACTCTGTCTATAACTTCAGCTGCAGCGCCTGCACATCCGCTTAATGTCTTTACTATTACCAAATTCTCTGATGATTTTACACTGATAATTGTTTCGGATAATATTTTTCCGTACTTATCGAGTATGCGTTCAGGTACCTTCGGTGCATCGGCATATATGCTCTTTTTTCCACGCCCGGCCACCTTAACAAGACCCAGTTCCTTTATATCTCTGGATACAGTTGCCTGTGTTGTTTTAAATCCTAACTTAAATAGTTCATCTGCAAGTTCTTCTTGAGTAGATATTTCTTTTGACTTAATGATCTCAAGAATTTTAGTCTGTCTTGCGTATCTCATATTATCCTCCGAAAAATTACTAATATGAATAATATGCATAAATTATACCACAGGCAACAAAAAAATGCCGTAAATATACGGCACTTTTATTAACATTTTTTAAATTACTCAACTGACTTGATTCTTGCAGCCTTACCTGTTCTTCCTCTCATGTAATTGAGTTTAGCTCTGCGAACATCGCCTTTGCGAACCACTTCAATTTTGTCGATTGACGGAGAATGAAGCGGGAATGTTTTTTCAACACCGACACCTGAAGACAGTCTTCTAACAGTGAATGTCTCGGAAATGCCTCCATTCTGTCTCTTAAGTACAAATCCTTCGAAAACCTGAATTCTTTCACGATTTCCTTCTTTAATCTTAATATGTACTCTTAATGTATCACCGACAGAGAACTCAGGAATATTATCCTTTTCATACTCTTGAGTAATAGATTTAATAAGATCCATTTATTTTTCCTCCTTCCTTCTTAGACGTTCTTAACATCCAAGCGCCTGAACCATATGTTTTTCAGACTTTGCCAGCGGACCGTCCGTAATACGCAAAAGGGATTCTAACATAAGAATCCCTTTTATGCAAGAAGTTTTTACATTTTTTTGCTTATTCTGTAACTTCTACATTAATTACATATGTAAGACCATTTACAGTCGAAGCCGTAATTACGCAGCTGCCTGCGCCAAGGCCTTTTAGTTCGCCTGAAGAGACTATAGCTACAGACTCATCTGATGATGAATATGATACATCCTTGTATGTAGCATTGTCAGGAGTAATAGTCGGATGCAGCGTTATTGAACTGCCCTTTGCTATCTTGATACTGTTACCTTCACTAAAGGTGATATTCGTCGGGAACACCTCAGTAGGTTGATTCGTTTCAATATATATAGTAATTGGATTTGAAGCCTCTATACCGTCAAGACTGGCGCTTACCAGGTAACTTGGATTGTAATTTAGACCAACAGCACCGGGGCCTGCAGAAACTGTAAGCGTATAATCATTATTACTGAAACTTACACCGAACAAATTTCTCTCACCTGCATTGGGAGGCTGAGTCCACTGTATAGTACCACTTATGTCAGCATCTTCAGGGAAATACTTTGCGGTTATGGTTACGCTCTCGCCCTGACCAATATATGTTTCACTCGGGTGATCATACTGAAGCTCAAGTCGTTCAAGCTGAACATAAACTTCAACATTGATTACATAAGTCTTATCATTATGGGACCTAAGAGTTATTTGGCAATTACCTTTGCTTACAGGTGTAATAACCCCTGATTCTGATACTTTTGCAATACTTTCATCGCTGCTCTCATATTTTAAAGTTTTGATTGTAGCATTCTCAGGTAATACGACGGGTGTAAGGGTTATATCTTTGCCCCTTGCAAGTCTTAAGCTGTTACCTTCTTTTGCAGAGACATTTGTTACAGGAACGCCTTCAACAGTTATGTTCATTTCAGCTGTAACATTATTTCCTTTTGCTCTCAATACAGCTTTTCCTTCATTTACACCGGTAACTTTTCCATCCTTATCAACCTTGAAAACGCTTGGATCAGAGCTTTCGTAGGTCAGTTCAACAGACATATCTACAGGTGTAATATCCGGTATAAATGTTTTTGTTTCTCCGATTTTGATTTTGTTATTATTCTTTAACAATTCAGAAAACTCAATGGATATATTTTTAACCGTAATATAAATTTCTGCAGTTAAATCTTCAACTTTTGCTCTTAATGTAGCTTTACCTTCTTTCAGGCCTTTTACATTACCATTCTGATCTACAGAGAATATGGTTGGATCCGAGCTTGTATAGCTGACCGTTTCTGTGGTATTGCTTGGTGTAACAACTGCTTTGTAAGCCTTTGTTTGATTTACGTATACAAAGTTGTTATCCTTTTGAGAGTATGCAATTCCGGTCGGCTTTACATACTTTTTCATTTTTGCAACGAGCGTAAGATCCTTGGTAACAGCTGAGTCAAAGTTATAGATTTTATTATCTTCAGTCATCCATGCAACAAAGGCTTTATCCTTTACTTCCGGAACTTTTTCAGGTTTTTCTACCTTTTCGCCCTCGCCGACTTCAACCTTTAAGAAATCCTTCTTATCTTCAGTTAAAAATGTTACATTGAATGCTTTTTTATAGAATGCCTTCAGTTTAAGGTCTGATCCAACAAGTGAAGTTGCATCATATTTCTTTCCGTTCAGCTGCCATTCTATAAAGACATAGCCCTCTTTTTTTGGTGCTTCAATAAGACCTACGGTACTGCCTTCTTTCACTTTAACAGTTTCAATAATATTTCCGGATTCATCTATGAAGGATACGTCAAATTTCTTGGTTCTAAAGAAAATAAAGTAAGCACCGGCAACTAATGCAAGCACCAAAACAATAGCTATAACAGCAATGCCTTTGCCTTTTTTATTCTCTTTTCTTTCAGGTATGGGATTGTGCTTTTTTTCAGCCTTAGAAATAATTACTTTTTCCGTTTCCGGTTCATCATATATTATTTCTGATGCATCTTCCTCATAAATCTCAGGC
>CAZALQ010000112.1:0-5400 GCA_964485605.1 uncultured Oscillospiraceae bacterium | reverse complement strand
AGGTCAACCTCTATTTTTTATTTTTCTATTTTCCCCACAATTACTTTACACTATCCTTCAGTTGGTCGCTGCCCATTATTTATGCATGAATCTCAATTTCGCTAAATAATATTTTACGAAATTGAAGCTAGCCTTGAATGACTGCGCAAATAGGGCAGAGGCATTGGTTATATAATCACATTTTGAATCTCCAGATAAAGAACACGCCAAACTTTATCTGGAGTTTTTTGTTCCAGATAACAACTTTAAGCCACGTACTGAGCTGTAATATAGATAACAAGGGACGGGTTTGCTTCTTATTTCTATAATTCACAGAATTACAGATTCTCTGTACTTTTTTATTTTGCCTTTTTAAACCTCGTTAAAAGCAGGCAAAGGCCCATTATCAAGCAAAATACAGCAGAGTAGATAAATGTCCCACTTATAGTGCTGACTTTAAAGAGTGCACCTAATACGCTCGGAATATATGGTGCAATGAAACCTTGGAAATACATGACCAGAGTATACATGGCTGCATACAGTCCAAGGCTTTCTGTCGGAGATTCCTCTGAAACGAGCATGCTGTAGTAGACAGCGCAAAGACCGTTTATAAAGCCTGCAAGCCCAAGTCCGATGGCAGCCCCTAAATAGCTGTAAGCATAGTAAAGGGTAACAAGTGATACTGCCGATACGATCAATATAAAGGACTTGAATACACGTTTTAGCTTCGGATAAATTAAAGGAAAAACAACTCCCGAGAGGAGATTGCATATAGTAAGGATAGAAAGTAGGGTACCGCTCTCAACAGAACCTCCTATTTCATGTTCTGCAACATAATAGTCTGCAAGATAATAGGCCTGAGTCGTCAGGGATGCAGAAACAAGGAAGGTCAAAAGAGAAAGAATGATCTTGCCGGAAAGCTTCCTTGGTCCTTTCTCTGAAGCGCGCTTATCATCTGCTTCAGGAGGCATGGAAGGAACGCTTAAGATTATCAGCAAAAGGCCGATGCCTGATATGCCGTTGCAAAGAAATGCAAGTCTCCAGGACTTCAGTGCCAATATGCCTGCCAAAGAAGAAACAATGAGGCCGAAAAGCGCAGAGACTGCGTTGTATCCGCCAAAGACTATGCTCTTTTCTTTTTCGTCTGTATAAAGCCTTGTAATGGCTGCTATTGCAACAACGCTGAGGACACCGTCTGAAAGCCCGTCTATGATCCTTGTAACAAGCAAAAAGAGGCTTCCTGTAGAGAAGCATCCGCATACACCACCTATGAAGTAAAGTGCAGACCCCAGGATCAGGATCTTTTTTAAGTCGACCTTTTTCATAAGGTATATCGTAAGGACAGCAGAAATGATAGCAAAAAGCGATGATCCGGAAAGGATCATGTTCTGCATGACTGTTGAAGTGCTGCTAAACTCCTTGAATATGAGGCCGGCTATAGGAACTACGACACCGTCTGAAAAAGCTCCGAACCCGCAGGTCCAAAGGGCACATTTTGTTAAAAAAGAAGGCTTCTTATTCACATCATTCCTCCTTTGTATCCCTAAATAAAAAGGGTACCGGGCCTTATGCTGAGCACAAGACCCAGTAAACAATATGGTATTATTTATTGTCTTTCTTTGGAAGTGCAAAGAAGAGAATTGCGAGGACTCCGCAGACAAAAGTTGCAATTGCAGCAACAAGGAGTCTTTCGCTGTCTGTTCCGCTCGTAAATGCTGCTGCAAGGGGGTTGATCATATATGGTGATACGAATGAACCGAGTCCAAAGACTGCGGAAATGAGAGCAGCACCAAGGGTCACAGCGTTAGGTTCGACTACTGCAGGCAGTTCGGAAAGGCATACACCATAGAACAGTGTGCAGCTGTATCCAACGATAACCCCGCAGGCATAAACAGAGAATACTGTCAATGAGATAAGTGGCAGGATTAGACCTATTCCGCTTAAAAGGAAGCAGAATGGGAGCACGAAATTTTTAAGTTTGAGTACCGGGCCCATTGTGAATCCTACAAGAATACCACCTGCTATATATAGAGAAATAGCTGTACCGGATACGGCCGCATCACCTATGCTGGAATTGATGACTATCAGGGAGATATTCTCCATGAAAGCACCTTGAAAACCTGCAAATAAGAGCATGAGGACAAGGATCTTGATAAGTCCGGGAGTAAGTACTTTGACTTTTTCAGTATGAGTTTCTTCTCGGACCTGTTTTTCCGGCTTATCTTTTGGCAGCGTCACAAGAACGATGGCAATGACTATGATAGCAGCAAAATATACATAAAAACCGTTCAGATAGTTTACTGCAGCTGCAACACCTGCGATGTAGATAAAGACCGTTCCTGCAATTGCGAGGACAGTTTGCTTGATACCGATGACCCTGTCTCTTTCTTCGCCTTCGAAAAGCTGAATAGACATTGCATCGCAGAAAGTCTGAAGGAGTCCAACAGCAAGACCTACAAAAGCACTTGATACGATGAACTGGTTAATATTTGAATGAAATACTATGGGTGCAGCACCGCTTAAGATAAGCATTATAAGAGAGAATATCGTAAGCGACTTTTTGCTGAAATAGTCAGAAAGTTTACCTGCAATAAGTGATCCGATAAGGACCGTGATCGATGTAATCGAGAAAACAAGCTGGATCTGGTAAAGACTTGCATTTGGAAAGACTTCAGCTATGTTTCCAAGAAGCACGGATACGACTACCTGCATGTAAAGCATGGCTGTGATGGCATATATGCCAACTTTCAATTTACCGTTTTTCATAATAATGTCCTTTCTATAATAACAAATTAACAAGTGATCATAAATTTGATAAGACCTATCATATATCCTTCCCGTTCTTCTTTATGAAGGAAATCGAGCTCTTCATCTAAGACTTTTTTATATCCATCCGGATATGATGTCACATCGTAATTACTCATTTTCGCCTCCTTAGATACGCCTGGAACTTACATAATCACATACTGCTTTGAAGTTCTCAGATCTGCAGTCAGATGCAAATGAAACCATCTTATTTTCCGAGAATACATATCCGTAGTCATAGGACAGTTCATCTATAAGTTTCTTGGCATAGTCTACGCATTCCGTAGGAGTTCCGTAACCGAGGAGTTCCACGGGCATTCCGCCTACTACCGTCTCGTGAACGCTCTTCTTTGTTACGAATATGTCATCCTGCTCTGAATGAAGCGCGAATCTGTTTTTCGGCATATCGTTGAAAAAATCGTAGAACCTTGCAAAGCTGCCCTCTATAAAGAAGTATCCAATCTTGTCATATTTTTCAGCATAGGTATATGCTTTCTTTAGATAGGGCCAGTAAAACCTTTCGAACTGCTTGGGATTTAATATGGTATGGGCAAGCATCAGGGTGTATGTGTCATAGCATACATCAGGGTTCGATCCTTTGGTCATGTAGCCGTCTGCTGCATTTAAAGTCGGGTTCAGGAATACGTTCTCAAGGGCTTCGATAGCTTCTTCTAAAAGCTTTGGGTCTTTCCTCATGTCAAGAGATAACCCTTTGATGCCTCTGAAGAAATTGAAGAGGATCTCAAACCCGCTGTCAAATACACCGATGGGAGACATATAGTCCATAAAGTCCGGGATCTGAAACTCGCCCGATACTATGGATGCTCTTACGCCGTACTCTTCATTGTTTTTGTTGTATTCGTTTATAAACTGCCTGAATACCTCAGAGTTATTGTCATTTTGGAGCATCTTGCATTTTCTCGGAAGCAGAGTAGACCAAAGAAATGCTATTGGGTCCTTTATGAGCTTTGTATATTCTTCGTGCTCCATGAAGCATTGATCGACTACATTGATGGCGTTTTTCTCGTCATTTATCTGGTATTCAGAAGCTCCGAGGATCGATGATACTTTGACTGGATTTCTTTCACCAGTTTCGCCTAATAGATCGAAATCATAGCTTTCTAGGCTATGCCTTACGGCTTCTTCGATCTGTCTGTAATCAAAGAGTGCCTCGCTCATTTTCAGTCCTGCATCATAGAATTTCCATGAAAACAGGTTTGCAAGATGAGGTATCCTCTCGACTTTTTCTTTCCTCGTCGTCGCTTTGAAAAGCGATGCTCTTTCGTGTAATTTATCTTGCAATTTAGTCCTTTCTTATCTGTGGGCATGGCCCACAGATATCTTTTTTATTTGACTAGCCATATATATAATGGCACATTTTTAAAATTGTGTTTCTACATGATTTGGAATATACTATTCTCGCAGGGAATAGCAGCTATTCCAAAAAAGGGGGAATATGAACAGAGTAAGACTGGAAAATCTGACACTGGAACACATCATGATATTCATGAGCGTAGCCAAGACCTTGAATATGTCAAAGAGTGCAAAAGAGCTGTTTCTCGGGCAGCCGACAGTAAGCAAAAGGATCGCAGAGACAGAGAGCATAGTGGGATTTGAACTGTTTGATCGCAAGTCGAACAGGCTATCGCTCACGCCTGCCGGGAAGTATCTGTACACCCAGCTCGAAGACCTTTACGGAAAGCTTGAAAAGTCCATCTATGACTCTGCAGCCATAGATCAAGGGTATCAGTCTCATTTCAATATATGCGTAGATACTCTTTACGGAGTTGATGTTTTGTACAAGACCTTTGAAGAGTTTCGAAAAGCATATCCCATGGTCAATCTCAACATAGAGACTGATGTCTATAACGTAAAAGAAAAAGTATATAACGGGGAAAAGGACCTTGCCTTTACTGATTATGAACCGGGAGGAGTATTTGATATAGGGCTTGAATACGAGTTTTTAAAAGACTTCCAGATCTGTGTGATAGTACACAAAGATCATCCTCTTGCAAAAAAGGATAGAATATCAGTTGAGGATCTTGCAAATGAAAGATTGATCGTCTCTAAAGATGAAGTAATAGATTCTTACAGCAGGAGACTTAATAATATATTTTCCAGATATGAGCTAAAACCTTTGATTGCGCAGGAAGTATACAGCTCCAGGCTTGAGTACCAGGCTTTGTTCAATAAAGGAGTTGTACTCACCGTTCCGGAAACTATGTACGAAAACCTTCCTGAATCGATAGATACATTTAAGAAGTATCTAAAGATATATCCTATAAACTATGTTGACAGGAGCGGTATATGCTGGAAAAAAGGCAAGAAAACGGCGCTCATAGAAGAGTTTATACGGATATTTAAAAATAACCTGAGGGATAAAAAACCACAAAGAACCAATTTACTGTTTTAGTACAGCTCACAAGAGTGTGTGATTGGTTTTATTTACAAAAAGGCATCTCCAGATAATACAGAAATGTTTTATCTAGAATTTTTGTTTCTGATAACATTCTTTATCCTTCTTCTGAGCTATAATGTATAGAACAAGGGACGGGTTTGATTATTTTAGTCTATAATTCACACATAATTACTTCCAAGCCCCCAGCTTATCCCGTA
>CAZALQ010000111.1:1899-5428 GCA_964485605.1 uncultured Oscillospiraceae bacterium | reverse complement strand
TATTGATGGTTCGTACTATGAGATTCCTCAAGCATTAAAAGATGACAAGTCTATCAATCAGCATAAATATAAAAGGCTTTTTGATAATGTTGCTAATCTTCAGATCCTCAATTATCTGGCAGAATGTAATAAACTGGATTCAACTCCATACAAATGCGAATATAGCCTGATAGATAAGATCGATGATGATAAAGTTAAGAATGGTATTTTGCCTCTTACAAATGAACAATTCCAGGCAATAGTAAACTCATTCCAATCAAAGACAAAGAACAATAATAATATAGGCAGATCTAAACAGCTGTGTATGAACATACTAAGCATCAATACTAAAAACGGCTTGTATGTAATGGCCTATCGTGCCATGAATCTTGATGTTAAAAACAAGATGCTAATAGCAGAGTCAGACATAGTTGTTTGTCAGGAATTTACCATCGATGGCGTTAAGCAAAGCATCAGGTATTTTTTGGATGCTGACGACTATAATCTGATAAATGATTTTGAAAAGAATCTGTCATTGATCGAGGATAGGATAATAGCTTCCAGCGATGGAAAGATCAGAGTCGATGATATGCCATATCTTATTGCTATCGGCCGCGATTATATAGTCGATCTGGAAAACGAGTACGCTGCAATAAACAGAATGTACGAAAGCGGTAAGGTTACGGTACCGATCAGGGCCTTCTTTGGTGAACTGACTAAACAGCCGATCAGGAGAAAGAATTACACCATAACTCTGCTAAATAAAAAGATCAATCTGGATCAGCTTTTAGCCATTCACAATGCGATCAAATATCCATTGACTTATGTACAAGGCCCTCCTGGTACAGGTAAAACCAATACCATCATAAATACTATCCTTACTTCGTTTTTTAATCAGAAAACCCTATTATTCGCTTCTTACAACAACCATCCGATCGATAGCGTTTTCGAGACATTGTCCACGCTTAAATATAGGAACAACATCATTCCTTTCCCTATCCTTAGACTCGGCAATAATGAAAAAGTATTGGAAGCGACTGAATATATCAAAAAACTGTATGAAAGAGTCAAAGACATGACTATTTTCGAATCGACCTTAGACAAGTATGAAGGCAGTCTTGTCGATAACAATAAGCTTACTGAGTTAATGCAGAGATACGAAGAACTGCTCGAATTAAACGAAAGAAAAGAATCGATCAGCAAGCTTCTGGAAAACAATGATAATTTCAACTTCCAGATCGAACTTCAAAGTAACCAATTAAACAAAATAGAGCAGAGAATTAAAGAAATAGGAAATATCAGCGATGATGAAGTATTGAACCTGCTGAATATCGATGACGACCTGCTAAGGAAATATCTCAATTATACTTCAGCCGGTTATATCAAAAGGCTACAAGAACCTAAGTATGCATCTCTTATGAAAATACTGGAGATGAAAGACGAAGGCGAAAGAGTTAAAGAATTCAATCACTACATCTCCGATACTGAGAATCTAGAAAGATTAATGAGAGTCTTCCCTATCATCTGCACGACTTGTCTTAGCAGTTCCAAACTTGGTGAACCTAAACCTATATTCGATCTAACTGTTATGGACGAAGCCAGTCAGTGCAATACGGCTGTCTCTTTAATATCGATTATCAGAGGATACAATCTTTTCCTAGTTGGAGATCCACAACAATTGAATCCGGTTATCCTTTTGGATAAACAGACGAATGATTTCTTGAAAAGCAAATATAATGTATCGGATGAGTATGATTATATAAATAATTCGATCTATAAAACTTATCTTGCCTGCGATTGCGTTTCCCAGGAAATATTGCTTTCCCATCATTATCGTTGTGATAAGGATATAATCCGTTTCTGCAACAAGAAGTATTACAACAATAAGCTGGTCGTTGATACGAACTTTCATAATGATAAGCCTTTGGTATACGTTGATATCAAAAACGATGAGTCGGATATTAAAAACGCTTCCTATCGTGAGGCCCGGGAAATCGTCGATTACATCAAAAAGAACAAAGATAAAAAGATCGGTGTCATCACGCCTTTTGTTAACCAAAAGGATCTGGTTAATAAGATGTTTACCGATGAAGGTATCACTCAGGTAAAGTGCGGAACGGTCCATGCCTTCCAAGGCGATGAACAGGACGAGATCGTTTTCTCCTTAAGCCTTACTGACCGGACCGGACCTAAGACCTATGATTGGTTAAAGAACAATAAAGAATTAATCAATGTAGCGGTATCCAGAGCCAAGAATAAACTGATCATTTTGGGAAGTGACAAAGATATAAACAGACTGCATGCATTGTCTCAAGACGATAGAGATGACATCTACGAATTGGTCCAATATGCCAAGACTAGTGGAAAATACGAAGTATCTACTCTCGATACCAGATCAAGAGCTTTGGGAATCAAACCTTACAGCACTGAAACGGAAGATGCTTTTCTTACCAATATCAATCACGCTTTGGGCAATGTTCTTAAAACCGGTAAAAAATGCACCGTTCAAAGAGAAGTAAGCATTGCTCAGGTATTTGAGAACAATTATTCATATAATGATCTATTCTATTCCGGTAGGTTTGATTTTGTAGTTTACGAAAAAGACTTCAAAGGAAGAGATATTCCAGTATTCGCTATTGAACTTGATGGAATGGAACATCACGATGATGATATCGTAAAAGCCAGAGACGCTAAGAAGAATGCTATTTGTAAAGAGCATGGATTTGATCTGATCAGGATCGATAATACCTATGCTAGAAGATATAACTACATGAAAGAGATCCTGATAGATTACTTCTCGAGTTAATGAACTCAATTGACGGTAAGATTGCATGGAGTTTATAAAAAGAGCTAAACATCACAGAAGGAGACGAGTATGATACACGAATTATTTAGTAGTCTAAAACTCACAGAATATGTGAAAAGAGTTATTCCGGATTCTTCGAAAAAATTAGTTGTATTGCGTGGTTTTGGAGCTAATGATGTTTGCTTGGATGGCTATTGCCGATTGATGTCATTTAATAGGGAAGGTATAAACAATAATAATTGCGATATAAGGCCAGCACTCTTAGAAGCATTTGAGAAACTAAAGTCCGGAAATGACTATTATGCAATGTATGAGGATTACGTCCTAGCAGAAGGAGATCTTTCAACATTGTTAAGTCTAAATGGTTATTCAGTATATATAATCAACAACAACCTTTTTAACGAATTTTATCCTTTACCGCCAGGATTTGATAAAAATGTCATAAAGCAATTGGTCGATAATTATATAAACGCTCAATTAACTGAGATCTTTGATGATTATATTTCTGTGGAAGACGATATCATGGTTTCCTATCAAACTTCTAAGGAAATCGGAGACAATAATATCATTCAATTATTTGGGTTTGATGAGAACGAAATAATAGAAACAAAAGAGTTGAGCAAAGATGCAGATGCTATTTCTTTAGGTTCGACTTCAGCTACATACACTTTGGGATTAATTGAGATATTCCAACACGATAGTGATTTGGTTGCAATCAAGGAAGAAAAGTGTTCAATGGAGCCG
>CAZALQ010000111.1:0-1889 GCA_964485605.1 uncultured Oscillospiraceae bacterium | reverse complement strand
TTAATAAGAATTCTCCATTATTTCGGGATTATTGCTTACAAAGTTAAAACAGGTTTGAGTAGTCCTGCTAAAAATGATTATCTCGAATACGAAGAGATACTCAAAAGGAAGGATCCGTCTTATTCATTTAGAAATATCAATTTCTACTCAGATCCTGGTTATTCTTTAGACACAATTCAGATTTCTCAAGGCGATATTATCGATGAGATAATTAAAAACGCGGTACAGGCCAACGATGGCAATTCTACATATAATGATATTTTTGTTACAGCTCCTACTGGATCAGGAAAATCGATACTCTTTCAGATCCCGGCTATTTATCTTGCGGAAAAATACAATTTGTTTACAATTGTGATTTCTCCGCTGATCGGATTAATGAACGATCAAACAGAGAATATTAAGTCGCTAACCGACAAAGCGGCGACGATAAATTCCGATTATACACCAGAAGAAAAAGAGAAGATCAAGGAAAAAATCAGAAACAATGAGATTTCTATTCTTTATGTTTCGCCAGAAACACTTCTCTCAAATAATCCTATATCGACTTTGATAGGCGAAACTAGACTAGTTGGGTTACTAGTCGTGGATGAATCGCATATTGTTTCTACGTGGGGGAAGAGTTTCCGTCCAGACTATTGGTTTCTAGGTGACTATATTGCAAAAATGAGAAATAAAGACGGTATGAGATTCCCTATAGCAACTTTCTCTGCAACAGTCACATATGGTGGAGATGATGATATGCACGGAGACATAATTGATTCGTTGCATATGAAAACAGGAAAAAATGAGTATATTGCTCCGATGAGAAGAGATGATATTTCCTTCGATATACGGATACTTGAGAAGGAAAATGATTACCAAAAAGAAAAAGACGATACAGCTAGGTCATCGTTGCTATCTCTGCTTCATGAAGAAAAGAAGACAATTGCGTATTTCCCTTTTACCAAAACTGTTAACCAATTTGCTAGAGAATTGACGCAAAACAATGTCAGAAGGTATTACGGTGATTTGAACAGTATAGAAAAAAAGAATTCAGCAGAGGACTTTAAATCAGGAAAAAGCAAGCTTATGCTGGCGACGAAGGCTTTTGGCATGGGAATTGATATCGATGACATAGAGGTCGTCTACCACTATGCGCCAACCGGAAACTTAAGCGACTACGTACAGGAAATAGGTCGTGCGGCTAGAAAATCCAGTATTAGAGGTACCGCAATTACTGATTTTTATAAAGATTATGATTATAAATTTATAAATCAGCTGTATGGAATGTCTTCGATTAAGAATTATCAGATTATAGAAACTTTAAGGAAGATAGCAAAAATCTATAATGATAAAAAAACAAGGAACTTTACAGTATCCCCAGATGACTTTGCATACATTTTTAATTCTGTTAGTCCAGAAGAGGTGGATGTATCTTTCAAAACAACACTTTTGATGATACAGAAGGATTTTGAGAGACAATCATTGATTTTCAAACCAATAGTATTTAAACCCAGAGCATTATTCACCAAGGCATATGTAATGGTTAAAAATGATATTATGCATGCTTTCTTAAAGAATAAGTACAGCCGTTATTTCCGCTTGTACGCAACAGGAGAAGAACTAGCAACAAAATTTATCGAAAATAAAAAGTATTATCGACGTTCTCAAAACAATAATTCTTTAAATGTTGAGATCAGCGAGATACCTGTATCCATTAAGTATCAAGGAGATGTATACACAGTTAACCTTAAAACTATGTGGGAAGATAATTACAATTATCTTAGTTTTAATCAGTTCAAATATCAGTTTTATTCAGGTACACTTGACGGTTTTGAGATAGGCAAAGAATTATTGCCTGAGTATATTTTGAATGTTCGCTCAAAGGCCGGAAATTTTTCTACTATACT
>CAZALQ010000110.1:0-5445 GCA_964485605.1 uncultured Oscillospiraceae bacterium | reverse complement strand
TCTGTCTGCATGCCATAACGTCGGAATGATCTCCGAAAATGCTTAGAGCATGAGTTGCAATAGTTTTTGCGCTGACATGGAATACTGCAGGCAAAAGTTCTCCGGCAATTTTATACATGTTGGGTATCATGAGAAGAAGTCCCTGAGATGCAGTATAGGTTGTTGTAAGAGCACCTGCAGCAAGAGATCCGTGAACGGCACCTGCAGCACCTGCTTCTGACTGCATTTCAACAACTTTGACTGTCTGCCCGAAGATATTCTTCTGTCCATGAGCTGCCATTTCATCTACTGATTCTGCCATGGGAGAAGATGGTGTGATTGGATAGATAGCAGCTACGTCAGTAAAAGCATATGACACATATGCGGCTGCGCTGTTGCCATCCATAGTTTTGGTTTTTTTAGCCATTATTCTTTCCTCCGGAATAATAATAAATACCTAAAATGGTTTATAAACATTAAAGCGAAGCGATTGCCCCGAACTCTTTAATTTTACCATTTTGTACATAAAAAAGAAACAGAACTTAGCAATTAAGTTCTGTTTCATACGTTCTTTAATATGCAGTTATTTCAAGATGTCATTCTTTTAAATCATGTTTGCTATTCAGGAAGAGAATCTACCTGTTCCTGGGTCTTTACAACCGTATTATCAGGAACAGATCTTGTTATCCATAGGTTGCTTCCTATTACACTTCCGCTGCCTATTTTAGTATTGCCGCCAAGTATTGCTGTACCGGAATAAATAACAACATTATCTCCGATATCAGGATGGCGCTTGATGCCCTTTACAAGGCTTCCGTCAGGATTCACGGCAAAGCTTTTAGCGCCCAAAGTTACGTGCTGATAAAGCTTTACATGCTTTCCTATGGTAGTGGTTTCGCCTATTACGACACCCGTCCCATGGTCAATAAAGAAAGATTCTCCTATGGTTGCACCGGGATGGATATCGATTCCCGTGATTGTATGAGCATATTCAGTCATAGTTCTCGGAATAATATCGATATTCATTTCGTACATGATGTGAGCGATCCTGTAAATGGTTATGGCCTTGAATGCAGGATAGGTCAGAACTATTTCATCCGTGCTCTTTGCAGCAGGATCTCCTTCGTATCCGGCCTTGACATCGCTTTCAATGACCTTAAGCAGTTTGGGATATTCGGACAGCACCTTCATGGCAGCATCCTCTGTTTCCTCATAGCTGCCAAGCACAAAGCGAAGGGCTCTTGTCAGAGCATCAAATGCCCTCATAAGTTCCCAAGTTCTTTTTTCTTCAGGCACAAATCTTTCTCTGCTGCCACCGAAATGATAGGGAAACAAAGCAACTATGGAATGCTCAATAAAATCCTCCACTATGTTTCCAAGCCCTATATATTTACTCTCCGTAGAAATGCTTCCTGCCTTTTGCATTTCTTCAGCGATTGCATCAAGCTGTGATGCGCGAACTCCTTTTTTATTCATAAATCGGACCCCTTATTTCTGCTTTTCGTTCATTATACAACAAAAGGCCTCTCTTTTTCGAGGCCTTTTGCATGGACTTAACTTAAATACTATTCTGTCTTGCCTGTGTAGAGTTGATAATATCTGCCCTTTTGCTCAAGAAGCTCCTCATGGGTACCTCTTTCAATAATATGTCCGCCTTCAACAACCATTATGGCGTTGGCATTTTGAACGGTGGAAAGCCTGTGGGCAATTACGAAAGTTGTTCTTCCTGCCATGAGCCTATCCATTCCCTGCTGGATGAGTGACTCGGTTCTTGTATCGATGCTTGATGTAGCCTCATCGAGTATCATTACAGGTGCGTCCTCAATGGCCGCCCTTGCAATTGCAAGAAGCTGGCACTGTCCCTGGGAAAGCTGGCTGCCGGTACCGGAAATAACCGTATCATATCCCTGAGGAAGCTTCATAATGAAGCTGTGTGCGTTGGCAAGCTTTGCTGCTGCAATTACCTCTTCATCGGTTGCATCCAATTTTCCGTATCTGATGTTATCTGCAATAGTACCGGTAAAGAGATTTGTTTCCTGAAGAACTATGCACATTGCATGCCTTAAATCGTCCTTCTTGATCTTATTGATATTTATTCCGTCGAACCTTATCTTTCCGTCTTCAATATCATAGAAACGGTTAATGAGGTTCGTAATTGTGGTCTTTCCGGCGCCTGTAGAACCTACGAAGGCGATCTTCTGACCCGGCTTTGCGAAAAGTGATACATCAAAGAGTATCTGCTTTTCAGGTGTATAGCTGAAATCAACATCGTGGAATCTTACGTCGCCCTGAACTTTAATATATTCAACTTCGCCGCTTGTCTTATGAGGATATTTCCATGCCCATGTACCGGTTCTGTGATCTGTTTCTTCAAGACTTCCATCCTCATGTTCCTTAGCGTTGACTAAATTTACATATCCCTCATCGACTTCTGATGGTTCATCAATGACTCTGAATATTCTTCTTGCGCCTGCAAGAGCCATAACCAAAGCATTGACCTGCTCGGAAATCATGGTAACAGGACGGGTAAAGTTTCTTGAAAGAGTAAGGAAGGATGCCAGCATACCTAAGGTAAGAGCACCATGTCCGTTGATTGCAATATATCCTCCTACGAGAGCAAGTATTACATACTGGACATTTCCAAGTCCTGCATTAATAGGCATAAGTATTCCTGCTAATGTATTTGCAGTAACTGACTTTTTCCTTACATCTGCGTTCTTCTCATCGAAGGATTTCTTTATGCTCTCCTCATGACAGAAGACCTGAACGACCTTTTGACCGTTAAGGTTTTCTTCAATGAAGGCATTCATATCACCGAGAGCATGCTGTCTTAAGGTAAAGTTCCTTGATGAAGCTCCTCCGACACCAATGCTTACAAAGTAGATGACTACCATAGTGCCGATAACTACCAATGTAAGAACCCAAGAGAGCCTAAGCATTGCGATAAATACCGAAATGATAGTAATGCTTGAAGAGAATACTTCTGTAAGTGACTGTGATACAAGCTGGCGAATATTGTCGATATCGTTGGTAAATCTCGACATTACGTCACCGTAAGGGTGTGTATCAAAATATCCTACCGGCAATGTTTGGAGATGCCCAAAGAGAGTCGTTCTCATTTTGTACAAAAGACCGTTTCCGACCTCTACCATGAGAAGTCTTTGGAACATGACCGCAAATACACCAACCATGTATATGAGTGCCATCCTGAGAACTGCAGCCTTAAGATTTGAGAAGTCCGGAACCTGCTGAGTCAGCATGGGCTTAATGCAGTTATCAATAATATCTCCAAGGAAAAGTGAAGACTGAACACTGACAAGAGCTGATGCTATAACACAAAGCGCGACAAGGATGAGCCTGTATATATGTCTCTTTTCAAAGTATGAGAAAAGGCGTGCAAGAAGCTTGCCCGTATCCTCCTCGAGCCTGATTTTTCCCTGAGCTGCAGCTCTGCCGCCGGGGCCTCTGTTATTCTGATTTTTCTTTTCGTCTTCTTCTTTTATTCTTTTAAACTCTTCTTCTTTAGTCTGCTTGCGGCTCATCGAAGTCACCTCCCTTCATCTGAGAATCATATACTTCCTTATAGATCCTATTGGATTTTAGGAGTTCATCATGAGTTCCGATTCCGCTTACCGCACCATCGTCGATAACGATGATTCTGTCAGCATCCTTAACTGATGAAATTCTTTGAGCAATAATCAGTTTGGTGACCTCCGGCATATATACTTTGAAGCCCTTACGAATATTTGCCTCTGTCGCCGTATCAACAGCGCTTGTGGAGTCATCAAGTATTAAAATCTTTGGATTTGCAAGAAGAGCTCTTGCAATACAAAGCCTTTGTTTCTGTCCACCGGAAACGTTGGATCCGCCCTGTTCAATTACTGAATCAAGACCATTCGGAAGAGCCTTTACAAAGCTTTCTGCCTGTGCAAGTCTCAATGCTTTCCAAATCTCTTCATCGCTTGCTTCTTCATTTCCCCAAAGCATATTGGAACGAATCGTTCCGGAGAAAAGAAGATTCTTTTGAAGAACCATTGCAACATTCTTTCTGAGCACTGTAAGGTCTATATCCTTTACGTTATATCCGCTTACATATACAGAACCTTCTGTGGCATCGTAAAGCCTCGGTATGAGCTGTACGATGCTGGTTTTTCCTGTTCCGGTTCCTCCGATGATACCTATTGTTTCACCTGATTTAATATCGAAATTAATATCTGTTAAGCAGTTTCTTCCGCCGGCATATGCAAAGTCTACGTGTTCAAATTTTATAGAGCCATCCTTAAGTTCGAAGATCGGGTCATCGCAATCCTTGATATCCGGTTCCTCGTTAAGAACTTCAACAACACGGTCTGCAGCAGCCTTCGCCTGAGTAATATTAAGAAATACCATTGAAAGCATCATAAGGCTCATGAGTATCTGAAGGATATAGTTCATAACACTCATAAGCTGACCTGTTGTCATCTCTCTTGCAACTATGAGTCTTGCACCAAACCAGCATACAAGCAGTGAGCATGCGTACATGGAAACATTCATGATCGGTGCATTGTATGCAACAAGTCTTTCAGCCTTAATGGAAAGGTCTCTTAAATTGCCTGTTACTCCCGCAAACTTTTCTCTCTCATAGTCCTCCCTTACAAAGGATTTGACTACACGTATACCTCTGACATTTTCCTGTACGACTCTGTTTACGTCATCATAGGATTCGAATACCTTCTTAAAAAGAGGCATTGCGTGCTTCATGATATTGAAAATACCAAAAGCAAGGAAAGGAAGAATCGCAAGGAATATAAGCGGAAGCTTCCTGTTGATTCTAAAGGACATGACAAGAGCAAATATCATATTCGCCGGTGCTCTTGCAGCCATACGGGTCATGATATTAAATGCAAACTGAAGCCTTGTTACATCAGATGTCATCCTTGTAACAAGTCCTGCAGTAGAAAATTTATCAATGTTGGAGAATGAGAATGTTTGTATCTTGTGATACATGTCGTGGCGGACATTTGTCGCAAAGCCACAGGATGCTCTTGCTGAGCACATTCCGGAAAGAATACCGAAAGTCATAGAAATTGCAGCATATACCAGGAGAACCATACCGGTCTGTTTAATGACCTCCATGTTTCCTGCATCAACACCCTTATCTATGAGATCGGCCATTCTGTAAGGGATGAGAACCGACATAACCACTTCTGCAAATACGCAAAGCGGAGTAGCTATGGCAAAGTGCCAATACCCTTTAACACATTTAGCCAAACGTTTAAGCATTATTTAATTTCTTCGCTTTTAGCTCCCCTGAGCCAAAAAAGTTCCTTTCTTCCATTATCTTTCCTATTATAGCAAAGAATTGCAAAATTTCATAAATTTCATTGAAAAATCATACTATTTGGATTAAGATATTTAAGGTTTTCGGGGCATTAGCTCAGCTGGGAGAGCGCAAGGTTCGCAATCTTGAGGCCAGGGGTTCGATCC
>CAZALQ010000109.1:4826-5465 GCA_964485605.1 uncultured Oscillospiraceae bacterium | reverse complement strand
TTCATTTTATCTCCTTCCAAAGACAAAAAAGATATGATAATTATATTCCAATAATAGAAAAGGTAAATATATAGCCCACATAATTTGTCATTAGACCAAAATTTTTATGAGCTATTGTTCATATATGTCCGAATGATTATGTTTATATACCTGCTCTTTAATCGGACAATTAGACAAATAATTTCAAATAATTGATGTCTTAGATGCTTTTGAATACGGAAGCCAAAATTATATCGAGGGCAACTTCATTTTTTCCGCCTTCAGGGACGATAATATCAGCCATCGCCTTATATGGTTCCACATACTGAAGATGCATGGGTCTTACGGTCTCAAGGTATTGCTTCATGACAGAATCTATGCTTCTGCCCCTCTTATTTACATCCCTTTTAACCCTTCTTAAAACTCTGATATCGGCATCCGTATCTACAAATATCTTTCTGTCGAGGAGCTTAACAGCTTCCGGGAAAGCGAAGAGAAGTATGCCTTCCACTATGATGACAGGAGCGCTTTCAAGATGCTCCCATGGCTGGCTGCTTCTGTTGTGGTCTGAGAAGTCATAAATGGGAATGTCAGTAGCACGGCCGTCCTTAAGATCCTGTATGCATTTGATGAGTGGATCGTTCACGTGCGCAGGTGGTG
>CAZALQ010000109.1:0-4816 GCA_964485605.1 uncultured Oscillospiraceae bacterium | reverse complement strand
CTATATCTATGGAATTGGGATGATCATAATTTGTAAGACATCTTTGTTCATAGGTCGTACCGGGCTGAGCCTTGTAGAAGGAATCCATGCTTATGAGGACAGCATTCGTTCCCAAAGCATCCTTGATCTTTTTTGCAAGTGTTGTCTTTCCGCTTCCGGAACCGCCGCAAATACCGATTACTAAATTACTCATTTGCACTCCTTTTACCACTGTATGGGGTCTTTACCCTGAGACACAAGAATATCATTGACCTTTTTAAAATGACCGTTGCCGAAGAATCCGTTATATGCGGAAAGGGGCGAAGGGTGAGCTGATTCCAAAACAAAATGCCTTTTGTTTGTTATAAGGCTCTTTTTCTTCCTGGCATATCCGCCCCAAAGAAGGAAGATGACGGGATCTTCTCTGTCATTGAGAATCTCAATGACCCTGTCAGTGAAGACTTCCCATCCCTTACCTGCGTGGGAACCGGCCGAGCCCTTCCTTACAGTTAAAACTGCATTTAGAAGGAGGACCCCCTGCTTTGCCCAGTCTTCAAGGCTTCCTGATGTCCTGACTATGCCAAGTTCACTTTCAAGCTCCTTGTACATATTTTGAAGAGAAGGAGGCTTTTTAAAATCCTTTGGCACGGAGAAGCAAAGCCCTTGGGCCTGTCCTGGTTCATGATAGGGATCCTGGCCCAAGAGAACAACTTTTACTTTTTCGTAGGGAGTGTACTTAAAAGCATTGAAGATATTATACATATCAGGATAAATAACCCTGGTGGAATACTCTTCTTTTAAGAATTCCCTAAGTTTTAGATAATATTCTTTTTTAAACTCATCTTTTAGGATTTCATCCCATGAGTTTCCTATATTGACCATTTATTCTTTTGAAGGAATGTTGCTGAGAATGAAGTCTTTCATATCATCATAGACTTCTTCTTTTCCGATCTCGTTCAGAATTTCATGTCTCATGCCGGGATAAAGCTTAAGACTTACTCTTTCATTTCCAAGCTCTTTCAGCTTCTTTGCATATTCCTTTGGTCCTACGCCGTATGCACCTACAGGATCTTCTTCTCCGGCTACTACGTAGACAGGAATATCTGTTACAGTCTTTTTGTAGCAGTTTGATGAATCCATATACCTTAAGAAGCTGAAGAGATCATCGTATCCGGCTGTCGTGAAGGTGAAACCGCAGGCAGGATCTGCATCGTAAGCTTCGACTATTTTCTTATCCCTTGAAAGCCAATCATAAGGAGAAGTATGATCCGGTATTCTCTTTAAATAGCTTCCGAAAGCAAGGCTTGTAATCATGGGAGAAATATATCTGTCACCCTTCATTTTTCTGATCGTCTTTACCATGGCAGAACCAACTCCAACGGCACCGTTCTTGTTTGCAGTGCCCATAATAATAGCGCCGTCAATATCTCTTCCGAATTCAGCAAGGTAGATTCTTGCAATGAAGGATCCCATGGAATGTCCAAGGATAAAATGTGGAATATCAGGATACTTCTGATCAAGAAGCTTTCTGTGTTCTTCCACATCATAAAGCATGGTTATCCATCCGCTCTTCGGGCCGAAATATCCCCAATCAGAAGGATCTGAGGATTCACCATGACCGATGTGATCATGACCTGCAACGAGTATCCCAAATTTGTTAAGATACTCAGCAAAATCAGCATATCTTGTTATATGCTCTGCCATACCGTGTATAAGCTGAAGTATGGCAACAGGTTTTCCTTCAGGTACCCATTCACAGCAGTGTATGGTGTCCTTTTCATTTGTACTAAGGAATGTATACTCGTTCATAATAGCCTCCAAAAAGTCACTTCTTTATCTTAAGCTCTTTATCATTAACTCCTGCCCATGTCATGACCGCACCCACGACAATGAGGAACAGGATTCCTATCCATTCTATAATAGGTACCTTTGATACCCTGATATTAACTGTAAGCACTGTATATACAACAATGATGGCCAGCCCTATTACGGCAAAGACCTTGGCAGCCTTGCTTTTCGGTCTAAAGAACATCCATATGAGGGCTGCAAGAAGAGGAAGGACAAATACGCCCGATCTTATGACGAAGGGGCCTATGTGTATTCCTGTTGCATATTTCCCTGATGAAATATATACATTTTGGATGAAGAGATAAAGCCCTCCTATGAGCATCACAAGACCTATGAAAAAGGTGGCTCTTCTATCCTTTAAAATACCGTTGATAAAATCAATCATTTAATATCCTTTCCAGGTATTGTCCTGTATATGATCTCTTGACCTTAGCCACATCTTCCGGTGTTCCGCATGCTACGATAGTGCCGCCCTTGTCTCCTCCGTCAGGACCGAGGTCTATAATCCAATCAGCAGTCTTAATAACATCAAGGTTATGTTCTATGACTATGACCGTATTTCCGGCATCAACAAGCCTTTGAAGCACATCTATGAGCTTATCCACGTCGGCAAAGTGAAGTCCCGTTGTCGGCTCATCGAGTATGTAGAGAGTCTTTCCTGTGGACCTTTTTGCAAGCTCTGTTGCAAGCTTGATTCTCTGCGCCTCGCCTCCTGACAGCTGTGTTGAGGGCTGTCCGAGTTTAATATATCCAAGTCCGACCTCGTGAAGAGTCTTCATATATCTGTTGATGGCAGGGATATCCTTAAAGAATTCAAAGGCTTCATCTACGCTCATATCAAGAACATCATAAATGTTCTTCCCTTTATATTTTACCTCAAGTGTCTCTCTGTTGTATCTTTTTCCGTGACAGACTTCGCAAGGGACATATACGTCCGGAAGGAAGTTCATTTCGATTTTTATGATTCCGTCTCCCGAGCAGGCTTCACAGCGTCCTCCCTTTACATTAAAACTGAATCTGCCCTGGTTATATCCCCTGACCTTGGCATCGGTAGTCTGTGCAAAGAGATTGCGTATATTTGTAAATACACCCGTGTATGTGGCAGGATTGCTCCTTGGAGTTCTCCCAATAGGGCTTTGGTCTATGTCTATAACCTTATCTATATTCTCAAGACCTGAAATGCTCTTGTATTTTCCCGGTTTTTCTTTTGATCTATACAGCTTTTCCGATACAGCTCTATAAAGAATATCGTCCACAAGGGATGATTTGCCGCTTCCGGAAACGCCGGTGACACATATGAACTTTCCAAGGGGGAACTGAGCATTGACATCCTTTAGATTGTTTTCCGCGGCACCCTTAAGCTCTATATAGCTTCCGTTTCCTTCTCTTCTCTTTCCGGGAATTGCGATTTTCTTTGCGCCGGAAAGATACTGTCCCGTGATGCTTTCCTTGCAGTTCTTTACCGTTTCAAGATCTCCTTGAACAACAAGGTATCCCCCTTCTTCTCCGGCCCCCGGACCGATGTCTATGATCTGATCGGCAGCCTCCATAGTCTCCTGATCGTGCTCTACGACTATGAGGGTATTCCCTATATCCGTAAGGGATCTAAGTGCCTGAAGGAGTTTGGCATTATCCTTTTGATGGAGACCGATCGAAGGCTCATCCAGAATATACATAACTCCCACAAGAGAAGAACCGATTTGAGTTGCAAGCCTTATTCTCTGGCTTTCGCCTCCCGACAGGGTGGCTGATGCCCTTGCCATAGTAAGGTACTCAAGTCCTACTTCTGCAAGGAATGAGAGCCTTGCCTTTATCTCTTTGAGAATGAGCCTTGCAATAGCCATATCCTTTTCGGACAAGGTCTGTTCCAGCTCTTCTGTAAATGCCAGTGCTTCCCTTACAGGCATCTCCGTATATTCGATTATGCTCTTACCGCCTACGGTGACGGCAAGAATCTCAGGGCGAAGCCTTCTTCCCCTGCATGATTTGCATTCGTGAATGCTCATAAGGTCTTCTAATTTTTGCCTTATGATCTCGGTTTGGGTATGGGCGAGCCTTGATTCCATGCTCTTTGCAATACCTGAAAACTTTTCACTCCAATGAGCTACGGTTCCGTCTCTTCTTACATGATCTATGGGAACCTTTCTTCCGCCTGTACCGTTCCAAACCTCGTCAAGATAGGTCTTTGGAAGGTCTTTATACGGCGTATTTGGATCTACTCCGTGATCTTTTGCAAGAGCGACCATCATCTCTTTGTACCAGCTTGGGAATTCAACCAGGGAAAGAGCCTGTTTCAGTGCTCCTCCGGGTATCGAAAGCGTCGGGTCCGTAACTATGAGTTCCGGGTCAAAATATTGAATAAAGCCAAGTCCGTTGCACTCGGGGCATGCTCCGAAGGGAGAGTTAAATGAGAAACTTCTCGGTTCCAGTTCTCCAACTGAAATGCCGTGTTCAGGGCATGCAAGAGTTGTTGAGAAGATCAGCTCCTTTGTCTCATCACCCTTTTGGCAAAGGGCGAGAACCAGTCCTCCTTCGGAGTGCTTTATCGCAAGCTCCGTAGACTCTGCGATACGGCTTTCCGCACCCTCTTTAATGACTATTCTGTCTATGACTATTTCTATGGTATGCTTGTATGTCTTTGCGAGTTTTATCTCGTCTTCCCCTAAGGTTTTTACTTCGCCGTCGACTCTGACCCTTACAAAACCATCCCTTTGGATCCTCTCAAGAACCTTTTCATGCATACCCTTTTGAGCCTTAACAACGGGAGCTAAAAGGGTGATCCTTGTGCCATCTTCAAGACTCATGATCTGGGATGTGATCTGGTCAACCGATTGGCTGCTGATCTCTCTTCCGCAGACAGGGCAATGAGGCTTTCCTATGCGAGCATAAAGAAGCCTTAGGTAATCATATATTTCAGTTACGGTTCCAACCGTTGATCTGGGATTTTTGGATGTGGTCTTTTGGTCGATGGATATTGCCGGAGATAAGC
>CAZALQ010000108.1:0-5476 GCA_964485605.1 uncultured Oscillospiraceae bacterium | reverse complement strand
ACGTAGTGAATTACGCACTGAATCCCGAAATACTTGGGCGCAAAACAAAAGACCGACCGGGACTGGTCGATCCTTTGGCGTATTATCTGAGTTAATACTTGACTCTACGTTGATGTAGCGCCGTATACCCGACCGGTACGTACGGTGCAATGGGAGGGTGAGAGGAAACTCTCACTCTACCCTATTTTTGTAAAGGGATTTTTATGTAATTTTTAAATACATCAGTGTAACTTATTTTAATTCGAAAAGATATTGACACATACCCCCATAGGGTATATTATACACACGGTTAAAAAAATACCCACTGGGGGTATATGAACATAAAGGAGTTACTATGAATATCAACAATGCTGAAGACCTCGAAAAATTAAAACTCTCTGACCTTTTTGAAGCAATCGCATCAGAGAAGAGCCCTGTTCCGATCTATGAAGACGGAAAAGAAATTGAACCTCACAAGTTCAGTGCTCTCGGTGAAATATCATATTCAGATGCAGTTATTGTTCTTAATATCAACAAGGAATTAAGAGATAGATTTATTGAAGAATACCCGGAGTATGGCGCAAGTGTTGCAAAGCCTGGAGATATAATCAAATTTGGATCATATATTCAGAATGGGGAAACAAAGGACTCTATCGAATGGATAGTACTTGCAAGAGACAGAAATAACATAAAGCTTGTTTCAAAGTACGGCCTTGATTGCAAAGCATATAACAACGTATATGAAAATGTTACATGGGAAAATTGCGATTTAAGAAAATGGCTTAACGAAGTATTCGTAGAAGAAGCTTTTACAAAAGCTGAAAAGAGCATGATCCCATTCACACCGGTAAAGATCGATAACCTTGATAATATTTATGCTAATCATGGAAACAATACATCTGATAAGGTGTTTCTCCTGAGTGCAACAGAAGCAAAGCTTTACTTTGAATCAGATAAAGAAAGACAGTGCAAGGCAACAAAATATGCAGTTTCACACGGTGCATATGAAAACAGTGAAAACGGAAACTGCTGGTATTGGCTCAGAACTCCCGGTTGGGCACCTATGGCATATTGCCAGACAGATGTTAAAGACAAGGGCGATATCAGTTTGGTAGGTGATAGCCTTGAACATACAGATAATGCAGTAAGACCGGCAATTTGGGTTGGTGTAGAATAATAGAAGTGAGTATATATTAAACGGGTTTAAGAACAATGATCTTAAACCCGTTTTTTCATTAACCAATTTGCATTCTTTGGAGTATAATAAATAAGGTATATTAATTTAGTTTCGGAGGAAAATGAAATGACTAAAGTTGAGATAATGCCGGGTCCATGCGGTTTCCTGACAACAGTTACAGCCGAAAAGACCGGAGTTAAGGTTAGAGGCCAAGTAGAAGTTCATGTAGATACTCAGTGCGGAGCAGTAAATGCTATGATGGCAGCTCTTGGAGATAAATTCGATTCTCAGAAGGTCTGCCTTGTTCATCCGGGAGAAGGTCCTTTTAATGATTTTGCAAAGACGAACTTTCCTGTCCACGTTGCATGCCCTGTAATAGGCGGAATTACCAAGTGTGTCGAAGGTGAGGCCGGACTTGGTCTTAAAAAGGACTCATATATTAAGTTCATAGAAGAAGAGTAGGCAAATACAGCATATTTGCGCTATATAAAAACAAAACATAAGGTCTTTGGAAATCAAAACAATCCAAAGACCTTTCTTTGTAACAGGATACAATATTTTAGCCTTTATAAATGTGGTAAAATCAATAGAATATGGCAGTTATACTTTCAGCATCTGACGAAGGAATTCTTCGCAGTGAGATGTACAAAAGAATAGATGAGGATCTAAGGTTGATCAGGAGCGGCGAATCAAAGGCTGAACGAGTGATTCTTATTGTCCCGGCCCAGGAAACTCTTCAAACGGAAGAGGAGGGGTTTAAGTATCTTGGAGGTAAAGGTTTTTTCGATTTTGCCGTTATGTCAGGAGCAAAACTTCGTTCCGAAATTTTAAAAGAAACAGGAAAACCTGACAAGATTGCCATTAATACCATCGGCAGAAAGATGCTTTTAAGAAGGATCGCAGGCAAGAGAAGATCCGAGCTTAAATCCTTTGCAGCTGTCAGCGGAAGCGAAGGCTTTCTTGACATGGCCGGAGATTTTGTGGTGCAGCTTAAGCAGAATGAAATTGATCCGCAGCAGCTTCAAAAATTGTCAGAAAAAGAAGATTTGCCATCTCTTTTATCATCCAAACTTTCCGATATGCAGCTCATATATTCCGATTACGAGAAGGTAATGAGCGGCAAGTATACTGATTCCGAAGACCTTCTTAAATTTACTACAAGTCAATTAAAGAATTCTGAATATTTAAAATCGTCTATTATATGGTATTGTGATTTTTATTCCTTTACCAAAAGAGAATATGAATTCCTTGCAGAGTTAAATAAATATGCCGCAGGATTTAATGCAGCCTTTCTTTCAGGACAAGATGAATATGTTTGCGGAGAAGAGACTGCAGCAAAGATGGCATCACAGCTTGGGATCAAGAGAGTCATCCTTCCTTCGGTAAAAAAGGAAGCTTCTAATATCCGCGTTATAGACTGCGCATCCCCATATGCTCAGAGCAGGACCATCGCTGCAGATATACTTTCAAAGGTCAGAGATAGGAATTATGGATTCGGAGATGTTATTGTCCTTACGCAGGATATGGACAATATGGGAGAGAATCTAAAGAATGCTCTTACCGCCTCCGGAATACCTGTATTTATGGATGAAAAAAGGACAATGACACATACTCTTACTGCAAGGGTTATCGCATCTGTCCTGGAAATAGCCTCATCCGGATTTAAGCGTCAGGCAGTTTTGGAATTTCTTAAATGTGGTATATCAGGCTATGGCGAAGATGATATTGCGCTTTTTGAAAACTATATTAAGCAATACAAAATATATGATAAGGCCTATTTAAAACCCTTCAGATACGGAAAAGATAAACTTGGAGAAGAGAAGTTTAATCTCATAGAGAATATGAGACAGCACCTTGAAACCTTATTTATTCCTTTCATCGAGCGCTTTTCTGATTCTGCTTCCGTAAGCGATAAAACAAGTAGTCTTTATGTCTTCCTTGTTAAGGATTTAAAACTTCCGGATGTACTTAAAGAGTTCTCTGAATACTATGAAGAAAAATCCTATCTGGACGCATCAGGTGAACTCTCCCAGAGCTTTGGTGTTTTGATCGATTTGATGGATCAGATGGCTGAACTCTTTGGAGACGAGGAGATGAGCAGTTCCGAATATGCAAGTCTATTCACATCATGCTTTGAAGATGTCAAACTCGGCCTTTTGCCTCAAGCCGAAGGGAAGGTCCGCATAGGCACAGTAACAAGATCGTCCTTCTCAGATATCAAGACTTTATATATAGCAGGCTTTAATGACGGCATAATTCCATCCGATATGGAAGCAGGCAATATTTTGACCGGCAGCGAGATTTCTCGTTTGGCTGAGGAAGGTTTCGTCCTCGCTAAAGATTCCGATGTGATACAGATGGAAGAAATGTATCAAATAGAAAGAGCTCTTAATACAAAAACAGAAGAGACCGTTCTTTGCGTATGCAGTGCCGATCTTGAAGGAAATGCATTAAGACCTTCCATGCTTCTTCGCAACCTCCCGACCTTAGCTTCTCTTAAGCACGAAAAGGATATAGACGAAACAAAGGATAACGAAGGGTATATTCAAAGCAAAGAGCTGGTTTATTCGAAACTTCCGCAGATGCTTAAAGCCCTTGTATACGGAAGTGATATTCCTGAAATATGGAAAGCAGGATACAACGAAGTAAAGGAAGACCCTTTGGCAAAAACAGCGGCTGAGTCCGTGTTCTTTAAACCCTCGGGCGGAAGCATTGGATCTAAACTTTCCGATAAACTCTTTGAAAAGAGCGGTGACAGCTACTTAAGCCCATCCCAGCTCGAACAATATTCCTTATGTCCGTTTAAGCATTATATAGGTTATGGATTAAATCCTGAAGAACTTAACAGTTTCGATGTGGGAAGCAGAGAAGCCGGAACCATTTATCACGAAGTTCTTCTTGAACTTTCCGAAAAGCTGTCTTCTCAATGCAGAGAGAAGGGTATCTCAATGACAGATCCAAAGTCTCCGTGGATGACTGTCACCGAAGAAGAAATAAAGGAAGACATTAAAGAAATAATTGAAAAGAACGGCGAACTCATCCTGGGAGGAGTCATGAATTCTGATGATGCTTCCATGTACAGAGTCTCCAGAATAGAAGCAGTATGCGAAATATTTGCAAAATACATGATAGAACAGGTGAGAAAAGGTAAAATCTCCGCCATGTATTTTGAAACAAAATTCGGTAGAAAGGCTCTGTTCCCGCCGGTGGAAATA
This sequence comes from uncultured Oscillospiraceae bacterium, assembly GCA_964485605.1. Lineage (GTDB taxonomy): Bacteria > Bacillota > Clostridia > Peptostreptococcales > Anaerovoracaceae > RUG13409. The sequence goes on along the minus strand of CAZALQ010000108.1, from coordinate 1,105 downwards.
GAGACTCCGGTCGGAAAGGCCGTAATAGAAGGCCAAATCGACAGAGTGGATATTCTTGGCCGTGAAAATGAAGGTTATGTAAAGATAATCGACTATAAATCGGGAAATAAAAGCTTTGATAAGGAAAAGATCAAAGCGGGCCTTGACCTTCAGCTGATGATATATCTTGAGGGAGCTCTCGGATATGATAAAGACTATAGACCTGCAGGTGTCTTTTATTACGCAGTAAAAGATCCTGAAAAGGCAAAGGACTACATAGATGTAATTGCTGATTCCATATCTGAGGATGCTGCAAACAAAATGGCTGCAGATTTTGCCCTCGACGGAATAGCTGTAAAAGATCCTAATGTCTTATCGGCTATGGATAGTTCTTTGACCGGAACGGGGTCTGTAGATACAACAGTTTTTAATCCGGGAAAGAGATCGGGGTATAAAGGGCTCATCGAACCGGAAGACATGGAAGAGCTAAGGCTCAGCTTTAAAACGAAATTGACAGAGATCTGCACAGAACTAAAGGAAGGGGATATATCCATAAATCCCGCATTTTACAAGAAAGAAAATGCGGCTTGCAAGTTCTGCGACTACAGTTCAGTATGTCTTTACAAACTTAAATATGACTGAATTTCATATTTCCACAAAAGTGAAGAATATGTGTATTAAATCGTTAGTTATTAGAGAATGTTACAATTTGGGTTTCCTATTTTGTGAATAGTCACAAAAAAAGGGTATTCACATGTGTTTTCTCTATGCTATAATAGACGTGTAGTTACCGGCCAATGGTAACTGCTTACTGTACAGGAGGTATTTAAATGATTATTATTGGCGAAAAAATTAATGGTGCTATTCCATCCATCAAGCAGGCTATAGCTGATCGTGATGCTGAACTGATCAAGCAGCGCACAATCGCTCAGACAGAGGCAGGCGCACATTTCCTTGATTGCGCTCCTTCAGTTGCTCCGGAATTGGAATATGACGCTATGGTATGGCTCCTCGATATTATGCAGGCCGTTTCCGACGTTCCTATTTGTATCGACAGCCCTAACCCAGAACTCCTTAAGAGAGTTTTCGAAGAAGGACTCGTAAAGAAGCCCGGAATGATTAACTC
>CAZALQ010000107.1:0-5477 GCA_964485605.1 uncultured Oscillospiraceae bacterium | reverse complement strand
GAGCATCTGTATCACAAACCGCTGCTTAAGGAAGAGGATATCCTTGAGGAACTGCGCACGTACAGGGAAATGATCGCGCCTTATGTGTGCGATACAGCCACTTTCCTGCAGAATGCCCTGAAGGAAGGAAAATCGGTTCTGCTGGTAGCTGCTGATACCTTCAGGGCTGCAGCCTCTGAGCAGCTTTCAATATGGGGCGAAAAGCTTGATGTACCTGTAATCAAGCATGGCGAAGGCGCAGATCCTTCAGCCGTCATATTTGACGGATTATCTGCAGCAAAAGCCAGAGATACGCAGGTCATAATAGTTGACACAGCCGGAAGGCTTCAGAATAAAAAGAATTTAATGAACGAACTTTCAAAGATGTACAGAGTCATTGAAAGGGAGTATCCGGGAGCATCAAAGGAAGTACTTTTGGTCCTTGATGCCACAACCGGAAAAAATGCCATATCCCAGGCAAAAGAGTTTGGTGATGTGACAGACCTTACGGGCATTATTCTTACCAAGCTCGATGGCAGTGCCAAAGGAGGAATAGTTATAACCCTGGCGGACGATTTCGATCTGCCGGTTAAATTTGTAGGATTGGGAGAAAAAGAGACCGATTTAGAAGTGTTTGATCCGGAAGGATTTTCGGACAGCATATTTGGGGAGTAGTTATGGAAAACGAAAAGGAAAATATGACGCTTGAGCAAAACAGCGAAGCTCCTGCTGAAAGTGCACAACCTTCAGTAGCAGAAGAAGCAGCCTTAAATGATGCGACAGTCGTTGTGGCCGCTGCTGATACCGGACTCGGTTCAGGTGTTGGCGAGGCCGTTATCGACCGCGATGAGTGGAATAAGATCGTCGCAGAGGTAGATGCTCAGCAAAGTGAAACTGCCAAAAAGGAGGCAGAAGTGGAAGATAAGAAGGGTAAGAAAAAGAAAAAGAAGAAAAAGCACGGATTTTTCTTCTGGTTCTTCATGTTTATTCTTGTGGCAGGCCTTGCGGTTTGCGGGTTCGTCGGATTTAAGGTAAAGAGCATACTCGATGATACACCGAAGATCAATCCTGAAAACCTTTATGATTATCTTACCGAGAACTCGGTAATTTTGGATAAAGACGGAAATACGCTTACCTATGTTTATGACGGTTCAATGCTTAGAACCAACATAGAGTACCAGGATCTTCCGAAGAATATGATCAACGCTCTGCTCGATACAGAGGATAAAACATTCTTCGAACATCACGGATTTAACTATATTCGTATCATGGGTGCTATCTGGGACTTTGTAAAGAGTGGCTTTAAGACAAAGATCAGCGGAACCTCTACAATCACGCAGCAGCTTGCAAGAAATATTTATCTTCCTGAAACTGCCCGTGAACACTCATATGTAAGAAAGATTCAGGAAGCTTACTACACGGTAATCATAGAGAAGACGCTCTCAAAGGAACAGATACTCGAGGCATATATGAACACCATATTCCTAGGTTCCAATGCCGAAGGTGTTCAGGCGGCTGCTCAGGCATATTTCAGCAAGGACATTCAAGACCTTGATCTTATCGAATGTGCAGTTTTGGCAGCACTTCCTCAGCTTCCGGGTACATATACACCGCTTAAGAGAGAGTTTACTGCGAATATAGATGACTTTAGCCAATATGATGTCATCACTAAGAATGATACATACACTATCTACTACAATGACAAGATTGAAGACAGAGTATGGCTCATCCTTCACAACATGGTTGCACAGGGCCACCTTTCTCAGGAAGAATTTGACCAGATGGAGCCAAATATTCATGACTTGATCAGAGCGTCACTTAATCCGTCAATGACCATCGATAACAGTGAAGTCGTCACATCTTACTTTACGGATTATGTTGTAAGCCAGGTAATTAAAGATTTCCAGGTACAACTCGGATATACGGAAGAAGAAGCTCATGACCTGGTATACAAGGGCGGTCTTACCATTCACAGCACCCTTGACCTTGCAATTCAGAATCATGTAGAAAAGTACTTTGATGACTATGCAACATTCCCTGATGCAGCAAATACTGATACATGGAGATGGATCGATACAACAAGCTATGACAGCTATGGTAATATTCTTTCCCAGGCAAATTGGGACGTAATGTTCTTCTGGAAAGGCAATATGTTCAGTGAAGTCACTGATGAAGAAACCGGTGAAGTTAAATATGTATTCACCCTTACCCCGAGTGACTATACTTGGCTTGAAGACGGCAGCATGATGATTTATGCAAACCGCAGACTTAATTTCTATAAGACCCAGGTAGGGGATGAAATTGAGTATTCAATGGAGTTCAAGCCCTATTACTGCCGTAAATCGGATGGAAAGCTTTATGTATCCACAGGCGGACATATCCTTATCGACAGGAAGTACAAAACAAGGGATGATAGCGGAAACATGATCCTCTCTGCTGATTTCTTTACAGACAAGGATTCTGAAGGCAATCTCCTTTACGAGAACAGAATGACTATTCAGGATGACGGTAATATTGTTATCAATCCTGATGTATGCACACTCTCTGATGAAATAATTCAGCCTCAGGGCGCATTTGTTATCATCGAAAGTGCAACAGGTCAGATCCGCTGCATGGTCGGAGGAAGAAAGACCTCCGGTGGCAAACTTTACAACAGAGCCATCAATCCACGTCAGACAGGATCCTCAATAAAGCCTTTGTCCGTATACTCAACAGCACTTCAGAAGGGCTTTACAAACGCAAAACTTAATGCTGAAGACGGCGGACACAGAACAGTATATACAACTGCTACGGTTATCGATGATGCTCCTACATCATACGGCGGCATCCTTTGGCCGTATAACTCCGAAGCAGACCCGCGTTACGGAGACGGACGTTGTATCTACAACGGTCACTGCAGACTCAGATATGCCGTTCAGCAGAGCCTTAACTGCGTTGCAGTAAGTGTTTTCGATAACTATCTCTCAGCAGAAGAGGTAATCGATCAGCTTCAAAAATATGGTGTTACATCACTCAAGCTTGATGGAGAATATAATGACGTTAACAACGGAGCTCTTGCTCTCGGCGGACTTGTAAACGGTATTTCTCCCCTTGAAATGTGCGCAGCATATGCTTCCATAGGAAATTACGGAGTATACAATTCACCGTCAGCATACACAACAGTTACAAACGGTAACGGCGATGTAGTTTTGACAGCTCCTGTAGAAAGCCGCAGAGTTCTTGATACAGAAGTTGCATCTCTTACACTTAATGTATTGAGATCCGTTGTAAAACCAAGAGGCGATGAACCTTACGGCGGTGGTATGGGATGGTATGCACAGCTTTCCAGCCAGGAAGTTGCAGGTAAGACAGGAACCACAAGTGATAACTACGATCTTTGGTTCTGCGGACTTACTCCTAAGTATTCAGCCACATTCTGGACAGGCTGCGATTACAACCTCTATGTAGACGGTTACAGCGGTGGTGATACAACCGTTATATGGTCCAGAATTATGGAAGGCATCGGCGAGATGGATCCATATGAACAGTTCGAAATGAGGGGCGATGCAGGATTTGTATATAGGACCATAGATACAAAGACCGGTCTTCTTCCTACAGAAAAGACTCCTTCAGGGGATATGATGACAGAGGTATTTATTGCCGGAACAGAACCAACAACATCAGATCCTAATGCAAGACGTACCATTGAGATTTGTGCAGAAACCGGTTACCTTGCAACACCTGAGTGCAAGGAAAAGGGATGCACGATCATGGTAGATCGTATCCAAAGACCAAGAGGGCAGTCTTGGGAAAAGACCCTCATAGAGATGAACCTTTACGCATTAAGCGATGAGCAAAAGGGTGCCCTTATTTACAGACTTTATGACAGCGACCAGGATATCCCTGATTATTACTGCCATAAGCACAATAAGGATACAAGCAAATATCCTGTTTCACCTATTGCAAAGTATGCAAAGTATGATACGGATAAATACAAGAAGCAGCTCGATGAGGAAACTCTTAAGAAGGCTCAGGAAGAAAAGACGAAGGCTCTCAATGATGCATTCGATGCAATTGACCAGAGCGGACTTGATGCAACCCAGCAGGCTGCTTTAAAGAAGGCAAAGGATGATGGCCTTGCGGCTATTAAGGCTGCAAAGACTGAGGAGGATGTTGATGCTGCACTTAACAGCGCTATCGCAGCTATGAATGCAATAGTCAACCCAGAACCCGAACCTCAGCCGGATCCTGATCCTCAGCCAGACCCTGATCCACAACCGGATCCTCAACCCGATCCAGATCCACAGCCGGATCCGGAACCTAATCCGGATAATGGCGGCAATTCCGGTGAAGAAAACGGAAACTAGAATAGTTTTGATTTACATACCTCGGGTCAATCCCGGGGTATGTCTTAAATGAAGTGTATTATTTGGGCTTGTCTGATTGACTTTTGCCCTAAGTAAAGGCAATAAAAAACCGAAGCCAAAGGCTTCGGCACTTGGTGGACGATATAGGACTCGAACCTACGACCTCCTGCACGTCAAGCAGGCGCTCTAACCAGCTGAGCTAACCGTCCGCAACATTGATATAATACTTCTTCTTTATCCTATTGTCAATCGGAGGTATGAAATGAATTTATCATCTTCAATGATTTTAGACATTGCAGTTCTTGCATTCATAGTGATTGCAGCTATTGTTGGAGCAATAAAAGGACTCTTTCAAAGCATCATAGGATTTGCAGTGATAGGTGTATCGATTTTTGCAGGATATAGGCTTGCTCCTTTAGTTACACCTAAAGCTGTTGAGTGGGTATATCCCAGAATATCGGATAAACTTTTAGACTTGGCAGCAAAGAGAAATATTGATTTATCCCTTTTAAATCAGGAACAAACGGATAGCCTCCTTAAGTCAATTATGACGCCTGCAACAAGAATAGTATGCTGGATTATCATTGCCATTATATGCATGATACTCTTAGGCCTTGTAGGAACTTTAGTGAGCAAACTGATTGAGAAAACTCCGGGAGTTAACGGCACCAACAAGCTTTTGGGTGCAGTCCTTGGTGCATTCCTTGCAGTTCTTGTTTGCTACATGCTCGTATTTGGTATTTCCAAAGCAGGTATGGGCGGAGTGCTTGCAATTAAGTTTGAGGACAGCATTGCATACAAAATATTGTATTCTCTTGTACCGAAGTCTTCGGATGTAATAGGTATAAACCTTCCCGGTATAGGCGAGATAGATTTAAAGGAACTTTTCAAAGGCGATGTTAAACAATAACCTAAAAAGTTATACAAGAGAAAAGAGAAAAGAAATATTAAAAGAAATAGGGCAACCGGCTTTCCGCGAAAAGCAGATTTTTGAGTGGATTTGCAAGGGTGCTCTTTCTTTTGATGAAATGACAAATCTCCCAAAATCATTAAAAGAGTCTCTCAGCGAAAGCTATACATTCGAAAGCATAAAAGTTGAGGATAAGCAGATATCTAAAGACGGAACATGCAAATATATTCTAAAGATATGGG
>CAZALQ010000106.1:0-5527 GCA_964485605.1 uncultured Oscillospiraceae bacterium | reverse complement strand
TTGCATCTGTCATCACCTTTGTAAACGGGAACATAGGTGCAGGAGTTGCAGTCGGCGGAGCCTTCGGACTCATCCGTTTCAGAAGCGCTCCGGGAAGCGCTGATGAAATAGCAGCCATCCTGATTTCCATGGGAGCAGGCATTGCCTTCGGAATGGGCTACCTGACATACGGCGTCATCATCATGCTCTGCCTTGCAATCGTATATCTGCTTCTATCCAAAGTGCCTTTCTTTGAGCACAAATCCATGGCAGCAGATCAGCTTCTGAGGATCACAATTCCTGAAGCTCTTGAGTACAACGGAGTATTTGATGAGACCTTTTCACACTATCTTCTCAAGGTAGAAAATGCAGGAGTAAAGACCACCGGTATGGGAAGCATGTTCAGGCTTTCCTACAAAATCCAGATGAAGGATCCTTCCGAGGAAAAGGCATTCATCGATGAACTTCGCACAAAGAACGGAAATCTGGAAATCGCCATTTTGCCATATACAGAAAATACAAATCAGTTATAGGATACACTATATACAAGATATACTCAAAGGGGCGGCATATAGTTATGCCGCTTCTTAAGTATATGAAGTATAATAAGCAAAGAAAGGAGACCTGCTCCATGAAAAATAATAAACTAAAGATAGCCTTGAGTGTCTTACTTGCATCCATATTGATTCTCGGCTTTGGTGCATGTTCTTCAGGAGGAAATAAAGAATTGGAAGTATACTTCTTTCAGGCAGGCAAAGCAGATGCAATACTGCTGACGACAGAAAACCACACTGTCCTTATAGACTGCGGCCTAAAAGGTTTTGGATCTACTATTCTTGACTATTTAGAAGATAAAGGGATAGAAAAGATCGATACAATCATCATCACTCACTTTGATAAGGACCATGTGGGAGGAGCAGCAAAGGTAATAAACAACATCGAGGTGGGAGAGGTACTTCAAAGCAACTGTCCAAAGGACAGCGATGAATACGATAACTATATCAATGCACTTGCAGCTGCAGGACTTGATGCAAAAACTGTAACAAGAGAAATTCAATTTACATACGACGGCATCACCTTTAATGTAAACCCTCCGGCATCTGACGATTATGATGAAGATGAAAGCAACAATTCATCTTTGATAGTGACTGTAACTTGCGGTGAAAATACCCTTCTGTTCATGGGTGATGCACAAACAGAAAGACTTAAAGAATATTTAGCCGGAAAAACTGCAGACTGCGATATCATCAAGATACCCCATCACGGAGGAGAAGATGAGCTCATGGATGAGCTCATAGAAAGAACAAGCCCTGATTATGCGGTCATTACTTGTTCAGATGATGAACCTGATACAAGCGATACAGAAAATATACTTAGTGATGCTTCGGTCACAATATTTAAAACTTCAGTCGCTCCGGTGTATGTCAAATGCACTGAAAACAGCCTGAGCATTGAATATGTATATTAATCGAATATGTACATTATACTCAAATTACTTCAAGGGTTTATGAACATCAGATTAAATCGGCAGATGAGCAAGCATCAACAATACTTGAAAATGTCCTAACTCTACCAAAAAGAAAAGATTCTAAATCTAAATCAGAAGGGAGACAATCATGGAGCGAAATATAAACATCAGATTAATTGAATTGAATATTCCGAATGAAATAAACAGAGCAGTGATCTTGAATGAGAAAACACTAGGAGAAGCATATATCGTTGCCCTTAACAAGCAAAAAAACGATCTCGAAAAAGCAGCTGCTTTCCTTCATAAAGCGTTGCATATTTATCATCAAGATCTCTCTAATAGTGAAAGAGTATCCGCACTAGAGACAGATAGAAAGTTAGAACTATTAGAAATCTTGCAATATTTAATCAATGAGGAGTATTAAAACAATCGGAAAATAATCGGAAATACAATATTACAGAATAAAACCTTTAAAAGGCAAAAACCTTGAAATCGTTGAAATTTCAAGGTTTTCTTTTGGTCGGAGTGACTGGACTTGAACCAGCGGCCTTTTGACCCCCAGTCAAACGCGCTACCAAACTGCGCCACACCCCGGCAACGCAGAGTATTATACCACCGCGGCCGCTGGTTTACAACAACTTATTTTTTTATATAGTACTTCTAATAAAAAAAGACCGGGAGTTCCCGGCCTAAAAGTTCTTTCAAATGTGAAGTAAGAGCACGGCCACATTCATATAAACAAGAAGTGATAATGCATCGACTATGGTCGTAATGAAAGGCGAAGCCATGACAGCAGGGTCAAAGCCAAGTTTTTTTGCAAACATAGGCAGTGTGCATCCGACGAACTTTGCAATGATTATCGTAAAGACCAAAGATATGGATACAACAAGTGCTACCGGTATGGTTATAGAAGTATCGCCCATGAGCATGCGGTCAACAAGCATTATCTTTCCAAAGCCTACTGCAGCCAGTGAAACTCCGCAAAGTATAGAAACTCTGAACTCCTTCCAGATAACTGCTAAAATATCAGCAAATTCTATATCACCCAGGGAAAGACCACGTATTATGGTAACAGATGCCTGAGATCCGGTATTACCGCCGGTGTCCATTAGCATTGGTATGAAAGCAGTAAGAGCAACCTGTACAGATAATGCATCTTCAAATTTTGTAAGTATCATTCCGGTAAATGTTGCCGATATCATGAGCAGCATCAGCCATGGGATTCTCTGCTTCCAAATTTCAAATACAGAGGAACGAAGATAAGGATGTTCTGACGGCGTAATAGCTGCCATTTTTTCGATATCCTCTGTAGCCTCTTCTGTCAGAACGTCGATAGCGTCATCGACGGTAACAATACCGACCAGTCTGTTCTCTTTATCTACAACAGGAAGAGCTGTATAGTCGTATTTTGACAGTGCATTAGCTACTTCTTCCCTATCGTCTGTGGTCATAACGGAGATAACATCTTTCTCCATTATATCCCCTATTTTTGCTTCATAAGGATTAAGGAGAAGGTCTCTTATGGAAACAAGGCCAACGAGTTTTTTGTTATCTGTTACATAACAGATATTGATCGTTTCCTTATCTTCCCCTTCTTTTCTAATCTTATCAAAGGCTTCTTTGACGGTCATCCTTGCATTGAGATCGATATATTCAATGGTCATAATCGATCCGGCAGAATCCTCTGGATAATTAAGAATTGTATTGATATTTCTTCTCGTTTCGTTGTCCACCGCTTTAAGCATACGGCTAACAACATTTGCAGGCATTTCCTCAATGACGTCTACCATATCATCAACGAACATTTCGTCCATGACCTGGTGAAGTTCCTTATCTGTAAGAGCCTTTATTAAAACCTCCTGCATTTCCGGATTCATTTCAACAAAGGTATCTGCTGCAAGGTCCTTGGGAAGAACCCTAAACATTCTTGGAAGATCTTCTTCCGTCAAATCATCATCGTCATAAAGAGTCTCCATTATCTCTGCTATATCGGCCGGCTCAAGGGTATCGAGGGTCGATCGCAACTTCTTCAGCTCTCTGTTTTTTAGCATTTCCAGAAGTTCTTGTTCAAGATTTTTTTCTTCCATCTGTATACCCTCCTTTCCGGTATAAAAGCAAAAGATTAGAGTTGTGTAAACTATTAAACACGCACCAAAACAACGCTAACAACTATTTGAATATTTATAGTGTTACGCGCTGCATGTTCATTATATTCTAAGAAAAAAACATCTTCAAGAAAAAATGCGAAGGCTTTTTCCTCCGCATTAATAGATTTCACTCAAGTCATAATCACTACTTTGCATTTGGACAATGCTTTAGAATATACTCATAAATGTATTCAAAATGGGCATCGTCAGCATAAACCTGATTCTGTATCAAACCGCTGTTTAGCTTGATCAGATTTTTATCCTGATAAGCCGTAACCTTCTTCACCTTTTTAAAATCCGAATGCAGAGAGTTGCCTGATGCTGAAAGAAGTCCTGCAGCAGTAGTTGTGGGATTTCCCGCTTTTATACCTACAAAGGTTGTTAAGATATCAAGAGCTTTTGCCATATCAGTTTTAATTTGAGTATGATCGATCCCATTCTCATCCATCTCAAACAAAACGGTATACTTGCCGTTGTTTGCCTTAGTGACGACATAATATGCCGGGAAGGACAAAACAAGAAAAATCAGAAATACAACAAGGCATATCTCAATGGAACTTACCAAACCTTCTAAGCCGTTGCCCTCAATCGTATTTAGAATTGCCAAAAAGATGCAGACTATGCCTGCTGCGATTCCAAGGACCTTCCATACTTCATAAAGAAGGAATAGACTCTTCCCCATGGGCATTTCATAGACCCAGCGCATTTTACCATCTTCATTTTCATATACATGAGCTTCTGACATAGCGTGCTCCTTTCTTGCAGCTTAGAAAACTGCAAATAAATACTAGTAATTATACTTACTCCCGCCGATAAACTCTCTTAGAAGAGCATCATCTGCAAGAAGATCAGGAGATACATCTTCAAAAAGTTCAAAGGCAGGAACTATAGACTGAAGTTCTTCATAGCGTGGCGTATCTTTTGGCATGTTCATAAATAGCTCTGTCGCCGTATTGTTAAGAACAGGCACCTCATATGGGAAGGATGAGTCGAACTGAAGATCCGCCTTGTTTTTAAACGGAGATATGTATAGCCTTTCTCCCTTTCTTATATTAGCCCACTGCGCAAGGGTATCTGCCGCCTGAGTACCTCTGAAGAGATAATCCCTTACGACCCTTCTCATAAGTCTTATCCAGGTTCCCTTAAATACTTCCCTTCCGTCAAAATCGACTACATTGCTCCTTGCACTTATATACAGCTTAAATGCTTCCGGATGTACTGTTGTAATATCATCATTCAAAGCGTGAATACCTTCAAATATGACGACTTCATTTCCGGAAAGTTTTAAGGTTTTGTTCATCATCATCTTTCTCTTTTTATGAACAAAATCAAATTTAGGAATCGGTACTTCTTCACCATTTGAAAGCCTCTCAAAATGCTCGTTTAAAAGCTCCATATCAAGGCAAAGAGGTGACTCAAAATCATAATCTCCGTTCTCTGTTCTCGGCGTAACATCGGGGAGAACATCCTTGAAATAGTTATCAAGGGATATGGTATGTGTCCTTATGCCCCTTTCCTCAAGAATATCGCATATTTTCATTGCCGTTGTGGTTTTTCCGCTTCCTGAAGGTCCTGACAAAAGCACTATAGGACTTTTACTGAGGTTTTCTTGAATCCTGTCTGCAGCATTATGGAGCTTTTTATCATAAAAAGCATCACATTCTGCTATAAAGTTTGGAGCGTCTTTTCTGCAGCGTTCGTTTATTTCCTTGAGATAGTACGGCATATGGGTCCTTTCAAAACGTCTTATATACAAAAAGAAATACCTATATTATCAACATATTATCAACGGCAGAGCATAGTGTCAAATGAAAAAGAGGACAATTCCTTTTGGAATCATCCTCTTCATTTTGTGGTGAAGGCGGTGAGAGTCGAACTCACGTCCGAAAATAGATCGACAAGGCTTTCTCCGAGCGCAGACGGCAGTTCATAG
>CAZALQ010000105.1:0-5537 GCA_964485605.1 uncultured Oscillospiraceae bacterium | reverse complement strand
GAAAGCATAGGAAAGCTTTTCGGCGAAGACTGTACTTTTTTCATAGGAATGATCGAAGGAATCAACGAAAAAATGAATATCGATCTTTTGACCTACCTGAAGGATCCTGTAACCCGAGAGGTCATGTATGCAGAAGTACTGATACAGGGGATACTTTCCGGACGTACCGTAGATATGGACGAAGTTGAGGCGAACTTCCAAAATAAAAAAATGGTGGAAACGATTCGCCGCTATATTGCCAAAGCAAGCGGGGATCCCGAGACAACAGCATAGACCCTCTGAAAAATCACCCCTCGTATAAACCCTGCGGTTTGTGCGAGGGGTAATTTTTTATTTTCCATATTCCGTTTTTTTGTTTTTCTTAATACGGTCTTAATACAAGCTACTCATCTCTTAACACCATCTTTGTATAGTCAAGTCTATTATATGAGCATAATAAACCTCTGGGAGACTAAAGAATGAAGGGACGCTTGCCTCACAATAAATTGTCATCTTTTCAAATAATAATATTCGGTTTCTTGGGCCTCATCATTTTAGGCGCCGGCATCCTTATGCTGCCACTTTGCTCAAATGCTCATCAATGGACAGATATAGAGACGGCTCTTTTCACATCCACATCAGCTGTGTGTGTCACAGGACTGGTCATGGTAGATACAGCAAGCTACTGGTCCATATACGGGCAGATCGTAATACTGATCCTGATACAGGTGGGAGGCCTTGGCATTGTGACCATTGCAGCCTTCATTGCCTCTGTTTCAGGAAGGAAGATATCCCTTCTTCAAAGAAGTCTGCTGCAGGACAGCATTTCTGCCCATCAAATAGGCGGCATAGTAAGGCTGACTCGATTTATCTTCAAAATTGCCTTTTTTACAGAGCTCATAGGAGCCATATCTCTTATGCCTTTCTTTTGCTTACGTTTTGGAATTCAAGGCATATTTCTGTCGATATTTCACTCCATATCGGCCTTTTGCAATGCAGGCTTTGATATCTTGGGAGACAAGACAGGACAATTCTCGTCACTGTCAGCCTTTAGCTGTGAGCTATCATTGATAATTCCTACATGTATTTTGATCATTTTTGGAGGAATAGGCTTCCTCACCTGGGAAGATATGCAGGAGCATAAATTGAAGATCAAAAGATACCGCATGCAAAGCAAAGTAATACTTCTAAGCTCAGTAGTACTAATAATCGTGCCCTTTTCTCTCTTGTACCTATTTGAATTTTCAGATTTTGCTTTTAAAGAAAGGTTTTATCTTTCTCTTTTTTCTGCCGTTACACCTAGGACCGCAGGTTTCAATACTGCAGATTACAGCAAACTAAGCGGCGGAGCACTTCTGCTTACTGCCTCTCTGATGGTCATAGGCGGATCTCCGGGATCTACAGCAGGCGGAATGAAAACAACTACGGCAGCAGTACTTTTCTCAAATGCAGCAGCCGTGTTCAGAAAGAAAAAGAGCGCCCGCATGTTTGGACGAAGAATAGAGGACGGCACTGTAAAGGACGCAGCGACACTGCTTATCACCTATCTGCTGCTGGTATTATCAGGAGCTTTTGCCATCAGCTATATCGACGGGATAGCTATAGATAAATGCATCTTTGAAACTGCATCAGCCATAGGCACAGTGGGTCTTACTACTGGAATCACACCGGAGCTTGGAACACTTTCCCACTTCATTTTAATTGCACTCATGTTTTTTGGCCGTGTCGGCGGCCTTACCCTTATATATGCTGCCATAAACAGCAATCAAAGCGATATATCACAATATCCTATGGAAAAGATCACCGTAGGATAAAGGAGGAACATATGAAATCAGTTTTACTTATAGGGCTCAATCATTTCGGAACTCAGCTGGCAATACAGCTTAGTGAGCTGGGACATCAGATCATGGCTGTAGACAAGGACGAACAAAGAGTCAATGCCATGCTTCCTTTGGTTACAGATGCACAGATAGGAGACAGCACCAATGAAGCCTTTTTAAGATCTCTTGGCATCAATAATTTTGATCTTTGCATAGTGACCATAGGAAGCGATTTTCAAAGCTCCCTTGAGACCACGTCACTTTTAAAGGAGCTTGGTGGCAAGATGGTGGTATCGAGAGCTGACAGAGATGTTCAGGCAAAATTCCTTTTAAGAAACGGAGCCGATGCAGTAATAAATCCGGAGAAACAGATAGCAGAATGGGCTGCCATAAGATATACCTCAGATCATATCTTTGATTACATCAAACTTGATGACGATCACGCTATTTACGAGCTCGCCGTACCCGATGAATGGGACGGACGGACTATAGGTCAAATAGACATAAGGAAAAAGTATGGAATCAATATACTGGCAGTAAAGACAAACGGTAAAGTCAATATTTCAGTGACCCCTGAGACCACTCTTGAAAAAAGCAACACTCTCCTGGTCCTTGGAGAGCTAAAGTCAGTGCGTAAGTGCTTTCGCTTATGAAGGTGGTGATGACTCATGATCGACCTTATACTCTTCATTATGATCATTATCTTTTTTGTTTTGGGATATTTTATCCTCATATTATTTGAGCGTTTACTCATATCTGAGCTCAGATACCACGGTAGATCCATAAAAGGAGGATTTATGTCTGTCTTAATATCCACTGAAAAAGATGGTGAAAGTAACAGCAGAGAAAAAGATCCCTTTCAGAACTTATCAGACAAAACAGCATAAAGTGTAGCATTATCGCCTGCCCTTTGATATGATAAAAAATGTAAATAAAGGAAAAGATTATGGAAAGCAATATAGCACCGGCTGAGCGCATACTCGTATGCCTCTCCTCATCACCGTCAAACAAAAAGGTCATAGAAGCTGCCGCAAATATGGCAGCTGCTTTTGGTGCTGCCTTTACTGCTCTTTACGTTAAACCTGACGATTATGAAATGCTGCCTTTAGAAGACAGAGAAAGACTTAAAAGCAATATAGCCTTTGCCGAAGAAAAGGGTGCATCCGTGACCACCATCAGTGGCAATGATGCGGCTCTTCAGATTGCTGAATATGCCAGGATCTCGGCAGCAACTAAGATAGTAATAGGAAGAAGCGGCATAGGCAGGAAGCGCATCTTTAGAAAAGCCAGTTTAACGGACAAACTCAATATCCATGCTCCCAATGCACAGATCTGCGTCATACCTGATTCCGAAAGAGAATTAAAAGATCAAAAGGAAAGCCTTCGTATTTCAGGACAGCTGATGCCTACATTAAAGGACTGTATCATCTCTGTCCTGATCTTAGCTGCTTCGACCGGTCTTGGTTTTCTCTTCACTCACTTTGGCTTTTCTGAAGCCAATATCATCACTATCTACATTTTAGGAGTCCTTGGCATATCTGTGACCACAGTCAGCCCTTTTCTCGGAGCCTTTGGATCCCTTTTCAGCGTCCTTCTTTTCAACTATTTCTTCATAGATCCAAAACACAGTTTTCATACCTATGAGCCTGAATATGCAGTCACTTTTTTCATAATGCTCATAGCATCCCTTATCACAGGGTCCCTGGCAAACAGGCTCAAATTGAATGCGAGGATATCTGCCAGGGAAACTTTTAGGACCAAAGTCCTATTTGATACCAACAGGCTCCTTCAGGATGCCGTCAACAGCGAAGAGGTTCTGAGGATTGCTGCAAGGCAGGTAAGCAGTCTCCTTGAAATGGATACGGACATCTATACAAAGCAGCAATCAGGACCCATAAAAAAGATGATAAGCTACAGAGCCTCCATGGATGATGCTCAAAAAGAGACGATCTCAAAAGATGCAGAAGACACAGATACGGACGACGAACTAAGGATAGCAAAGTGGGTCTTTGAAAAACGTTTTCCCGCAGGTTCCGGCACGAAAAAATACAGCAGGGTATCTGCTCAATATCATCCTATTGCGATAAACGAACATTGCTACGGAGTCATATCGGTCCATACAGAGAAGAAATCTCTTGATCATTTCAGTTCAAGCGTTTTTACTTCCATACTCGGTGAATGTGCCATGGCTCTTGAGAGTTTGAAAAACGCCGAGGAAAAGGAAAAGGCTGCGATCATAGCACGAAATGAGCAGCTCAGATCCAATCTCCTAAGATCCATATCTCATGATATAAGGACGCCCCTTACATCCATATCCGGCAATGCCAGCAATCTGCTTTCCCATTACGAGCAGCTCGATAAGCAGACTCTGCTTCAGATCTTTTCAGATATATATGATGATTCAGAGTGGCTCATAGATCTTGTAGAGAACCTTCTTTTCATATCCAGGATAGAAAACGGCCAAATGGAGCTTCATCTGTCCCTTGATGTGATCAGTGATGTTTTGGAAGAATCCTTAAAACACATAGATAAGAGAGGATCGGAGCATAATATATCAGTCATTGAAAGCGATGAACTGCTGCTGGCAAAAATGGACAGCAAACTCATTACCCAGGTAATGATCAATCTCATAAACAATGCCATAAAAAACACGCCAAGAGGTTCTAATATTGAAATCATTTCGGAGAAAGCCGATGGCGTAATAAGGGTAAGCGTGAAAGATGACGGTCCCGGTATAGAGGATGATAAAAAGGAGCATGTTTTTGACATGTTCTATACAGGTGATA
Organism: uncultured Oscillospiraceae bacterium; assembly: GCA_964485605.1. Taxonomy (GTDB): domain Bacteria; phylum Bacillota; class Clostridia; order Peptostreptococcales; family Anaerovoracaceae; genus RUG13409. The sequence continues at coordinate 952 of CAZALQ010000105.1, read as the reverse complement.
ATAAAGTTGCGGACGGAAGGAGAGGTCTTGGCCTGGGTCTTGCCCTTTGCAAGTCTATAGTCGAAGCCCACGGCGGAAGGATCTCGCTTAAGGATAATGATCCTTCCGGCTGCTGCTTTAGTTTTACACTGCCTTCGGAGGAAATAAAAATAAATGAATAATAAAGCGACCATACTGGTGGTGGAAGATGATATTCCGGTTTCGAATCTTATCATCACCACTCTGAAAACTCACGAATACAAATATCTATCGGCAAAAAACGGATCTGAAGCTCTTCTCATGGCAAGTTCCCATAATCCAAATGTAGTGTTTTTGGACCTGGGGCTTCCCGATATGGACGGTGTCGATGTCATAAAAGAGATAAGAGGATGGTCCAATATGCCCATAATCGTCATCAGTGCAAGAAGCGATGATGAAGATAAAATAGAAGCCCTTGATGCCGGCGCAGACGATTATTTGACAAAACCTTTTTCCGTAGAAGAGCTGCTTGCAAGGCTAAGAGTCACCATACGAAGATTATCTTTAATGAATCAGGAGCCTATGCCTGATAATTCCGAGTATAAAAACGGAGAACTTAAGATAGACTTCGCTGCAGGCTGCGCCTACCTTAAGGATACAGAATTAAAGCTGACTCCGATAGAATACAAACTTCTCTGCCTTCTTGCAAAGAACACGGGGAAAGTACTTACCCACACCTATATCACTCAAAACATATGGGGACGCAGCTGGGAAAATGATATAGCATCTCTAAGAGTCTTCATGGTGACTCTCAGAAAGAAACTGGAACCTGCAGAGGGTTCTCAGCAGTACATACAGACTCACGTAGGTATAGGCTACAGGATGCTTAAAGTTGATTGACAGTTTGCGATTTCATTCCCATTCTACCTTAGTTATCTTGCATATTTGAGAAACAGATCAAAATATCAATTCCTCAAATCCTATGATCTGTCAC
>CAZALQ010000104.1:869-5596 GCA_964485605.1 uncultured Oscillospiraceae bacterium | reverse complement strand
TTGTCCGCGATCACACGAAGGGTGTTTTCCTCACCGATGTGTAGCTTGTCGCTGATGTCCACAAAGAAGTTGGAGTAGCCGTAGAGCCGTCCTCCCACCTGCTCACCGTTGAGCAGGACGCTGGAATTCATATAAACGCCCTCAAATTCCAGCAGGACGCGCTGCTCCGCCCATTCCGGCTTGCCGAACAAATCGGTCTCGTAAAAATACTTCCCTCCGGGGAGGAAACCCGTGGCCGTTCCGTTAGGGCAATCCGGCGAACGATCCTCCAGGATCATGGCGTCATGGGGCAGCACGACGGCCTTCTTTTGATCTTCGTGCCCGTCCTTCCAGAACGACCAGGAGTGGTTCAGTCTTTCTTTTTGCATAAGCGTTTCTCCTTCCACTGGCAGTATGGATTCTTCTGATCCTATCTTAAGAAAAAAGGCCGCACGGGACAATGTCACCATGCGACCTTCCGGGTTTTAAAAACTAACATATTTCGATTTTCGAAAAGAGAAGCTCTAATAAATACAACATATTTCGACATTTATCTGTTGATATCATAACATATTTCGACCATCACCTTGCTTGCATCGACGTATTATGATACAATTCATGTGGTGATGCACATGAAGATCACAGTCAATGCTCTGCAAATGGCGGGCCATCAGAAATATGAGGATATTGTTGCCTTCCACAGCTCGGAGAACAGCAAGGTTTTTGTTCAGGAAAGTCTGGTTCCCTTCTTTCTCATGCTCATGTCCGTGGAGGCGGCGCACCCGGAAAAGACCTCGTTTTCTCTCTGTACGCCGGAGTCCCAGCTGCTGGTTCCCTCTGCTGCCGGGATCAAAGGGCGCGGCGCAAATACCCAGCACCAGCACAACTGCTTTGAGTTCACCTATGTGCTGGAGGGTGACATGTATCAGATCGTAGAGGGCAAGCGCTATTATTATCCAACGGGAAGCTGCTGCCTGATGAACCGAAACACTCTGCACACAGAGGAGTTTTCTTCGGACTATACCTGTGTCTTTCTTTCCATTAGTCCTGAGTTTGTGCACAAGCTTATGAACAACGGAAAGCCGCTGTTATTTCCCGGGGAGCACGAACTTTTTCAAAATCTGATTTTTGATTTCCTCCAGCACAATTTGGAGGACTCCGTGACTGACCGCAAGGATTTTCTCGATTTTGTACCGAAAATCACGCAGACCGAGCAAGTAACAATGGTGCATCAGATCCTTGAGGATCTCTTGTTTACTCTTTTGGCACCTGACTATGGCGCCAGTTTTCGCCTACTGGAGCTTATCTCCCGGCTAATCGGGGTCCTCGGCGACGCGAATTGTTACATCGGCGAGCATGTCACTGCCCAAAGCAACATGGAGTCCCTACTCTTTGCCCGCATCAATCAAATCCTCAGTCAACGGCATGGGCGCGTGACTAATGCAGAGTTATCTCAACTTCTCAGCTACAACGGCTCCTATTTGGGGCGGATCGTGAAGAAATACACCGGGAAAAGCCTCTTTGATTACAGCATGACCTTTACTATGGCCTATGCCTCCGACCAGCTTCAACATTCCGAGAAAACTGCCGCGGAGATCGCTGCTGAGCTGCAGTTTTCAAACCTTACCCATTTTTATAAAATCTTCAAAGACACCTTCGGCGTCACCCCGAAGGAATACCGAAAGCAGCATCAGACGCAGAAAAACGGACTTTCGCGATAAAACGAAAGTCCGTTTTTCAAAACTATTCTTGTGCTTTACAGCCCCGCAAAGACGCGCATGGCCTTTTCGGCGTCCGCTTCCATGGCCTTCTGGGCGGTGAGGGCAAGATCGTGGAAGAAGGTCACGTCCTCCTTCTCCAGCAGTTCCTTGACGGCGTTGGTGCCGGCCTTGGACATGTAGCTGTAGTAGTTGATCTTCCTGAGGCCGTTTTGGATGCCGGTGCGGTAGTCTTCGGGAGAAACACCGGAGCCGCCGTGCATCACCAGGGGCAGGCCGGTCTTCTCGGAAATGACCTTTACGCGCTCCAGATCCAGCACGGGCTTGGACTTGTAGATGCCGTGGGCCGTGCCGAAGCTGGGGGCCAGCGCGTCGATGCCGGTTTCCTTGCAGAAGGCTACGGCTTCATCGGGATCGGTATACACCGGGCCGGAAGCGTTGGCCGCGCCGCCCTCACGGGAGGCCAGAGCACCTAACTCTGCTTCCACGCCGCAGTTGTAGTTCTTCGCCATAGCCACGGCCTTTTTGGTGTTGGCAAGGTTCTCCTCATAGGGCAGCGTGCTGCCGTCGTACATGACACCAGAAAAACCGATCTCCAGAGCCTGCGCCATGTAATCCAAGGTCTCGCAGTGGTCCAGATGGACGCACACGGGCACCTTGGCAGCTTTCGCCGCCTGCACCATCACGGGACCGATCTTTTGTAGGGGCGAGACTTCTTCATGCAGCTCGGCATGAGAGATAATGACGGGGACGTTCAGTTTCTCCGCCGCGTCGATCACCGCGTTGACGCACTCCAGATTGGGGGTGTTGAATGCGCCCACAGCGCATTTCTTTTCTTCGGCAAGCTTCAGAATTTCAACCAGATTTACAAGCATGATGCTTTCCTCCTCGTTAGTTCATCAAAGCACTCGATCCCAAAAAAGTGGTCATTTTGATCTCCCGGACCTGATGTCGCAACCGCACCAACTATTTCTCCATTTTTTAATTTGATCGGAAATCCTCCTCCACAGAGTACAATGTCAGAAGGTGGAAGAATATCGGATACAGTACCCGTCCGTTTTACCCCTTTTGCGTGCATGGCAACCCAAAGCGACATTGTGCTACATCTCATCAATTCAACGGTTTTGATTTTCTTTTCCATCCAAGCCAGATTGAGTCCGCCGGTTCCTTCCGGGAGATATTGGAATACCACGAGGCCGTTGAGCTTTATCATTACAGAAAAAGCCATATTGAGTTCTTTTTGCTTTTCTTGCATGATCATTCCAAGCTCCAAAGCGTCCTTTCTGGTGAAACTGTCAAACAGAAATTTTTCTGCCTCGGTCTGTATCTCTTCTGCGCTAACAATGGGGTCAAGCGGATTCTGTTCTCCACCGATCATTTTTCTTCTCCTCCATGAAACGTCAATTTTTTTATACTAGCGGTCGTACAGAGTCGTACAGTTTTTTGTACCGCTCGTAAATCTTCATATACTTCTCATGCATCCCGGCACGGGGATAGTAGGTCTCCCTCTTCTGCACCATGTGCGCGGCGGCATCGGCGAGGTTGGCAAACAGCCCCACGGCGATGCCGGTCAGCATGGCGGAACCAACGGTGCCCGCGTCCACGGTTTTCAGCGCCGTAATAGGCAGGTTCAGCACGTCGGCCTTCATCTGCATCCAGAGCTTGGAGCGTGCTCCGCCGCCCGTGGCGTTGAGCTTTTCAAAGTGGACGCCGGAGCCCCGCAGCGCGTCGTAGTTGAGGCGCATCTCGTACACCACGCCCTCCATGCAGGCGCGGTAGAGTTCTGCTGCCGTCGTGGCGGTGGTCAAGCCGAGAACGGCGCCCTTGGAGCCGGTGTCCATATAGGGCGTGGCCGCGCCCGCGAAATGCGGCAGCACCAGCAGGCCGGAGGGCTCGTCCTTTCCATAGGCCTTCTCCATGCTCTCGTTGGTTTCATTCTTGCCGAAGGTCTCCATGGCCCACTGAATCAGCGCCCCACCGGTGTAGGAGAAAGCGTAAGCGACGTATTTGCCCGGCACCACATAGGGCACTACAGAGAAGTAGCCCTTGGCCATCACCGGGATCTCCGGGATGCTGTCGTAGATAGGGGTCAGGCACTCCACGGTGCCCGCGCCGTCCACGGCAACCGAGCCATCAAATGCACCCGCGCCGACTGCGGCAGCTACCTGATCGTGGGAGACCGAGACGATGACGCAATCCTTGTTGAGGCCCGTCCGCTGGGCGGCGGCGAGGGTGATCGTCCCCGCGCTGGTCCCGGTGGGGACAGGCTCGCTCATCAGCTTCACGTCGATCCCCGCGGTCTCGAAGACTTCCGCGCTCCAATTCAGCGTGCGAATATCAAAGGCCATGGTGCGGGTGGCCAGCGAATAGTCGATCTGCGCCTTGCGCGTCAAATGCCAGACCACAAAATCCTCGATGAGATGGATGCGCTTGGCGGCGGCATAGACCTCCGGCTGGTGTTTCTTGATCCACATCATTTTGGAGATGGAATACATCTCATGAGGAGCCAGGCCGGTTACCTCGGCAATGTGGTCGGCACCCAGCTTTTTCACAAGCTCCGCGCATTCGTCCGCCCCGCGAGGGTCGGTGTAGAGCATGGCGTTGTGCAGCGGCTCGCCCGCGCCATTGGTCATGACGAAGGTCTCGCCAAAGCTGGTGACGCCGATGCCTGCGATGTCCGGATGCTGCTCGGCCATCTCCTCGATGACGGCATAAACGCTCTCCATCATGGTGGAGATGTCGATCTCATGGCCGCGGACCTCCCGGCGCACCGGGTAGTCCCGGTACGCCTTGCCGAGCTGCGCGCCGCTTTCATCGAACACCGTCAGCTTGCAGCCGGTGGTGCCGATATCCAATCCTGCGATCTTCATGGTTCAGTCTCCAAAAACTTCACATCGTCCGCGTTGAAGGGCGTGAGAGTCGCCTGAATGTTCTGCTTTAGGCGGCCTGGGTTCGTGGTGCTCGCAATGGCGAACACATTCATTTGGTTGCTGAACACATAGCGCATAGCCACCTGGGTCACGCTGCACT
>CAZALQ010000104.1:0-859 GCA_964485605.1 uncultured Oscillospiraceae bacterium | reverse complement strand
CCGATATCCAATCCTGCGATCTTCATGGTTCAGTCCTTATCAATATCCACCCAATCATAGTGGAGATAGGTGGTGAAGGCTTCCTTCAGAATGTCCTTCATGTGGCCCACGCCCACGCTGGTGTGGTGCTTGAAGCCGCCGCGGGCGAGCCGGATCATCTTGTCCTCCATGTCGGGGATCTCGCAGACGCCCGCGCAGCCGAAGAAGGCCTGCTCGATGGGATCGTCGGTGAACTCCGCCTCGGAGGCGTAGACGATGATCTTGCCGTCCTTGGTCTGGCAGTTGGAGATGGTGGTCGGGAAGGCCTTGATGCGGCCCTCGTTGCTGCCCCAGCCGGAACCGGGATCGGTCTTGTCGAACATCTTGTGATTGGTGACAGTGCCCTTGCCGGTCATCAGGCTCTGGGCCACGGGGCCGCAGTGGAAGAGGATGACCTTGTTCTCCTCGTCGCCGTAGTTGTTGTTCCAGTCGAGAACAGCGGTGGGCTGCTCGGAGGCAAGGCTCATGGCGCGCATGGTGATGGCGGAGCACATGTCGATCTCGCAGGAGGCCGCGATGCCGCGGTCGTTCAGCTCACTCAGCAGCACACAGGGGCAGATGCGCAGCACCTGCTCCATCTCGTTCCAGCAGCGCAGGGCCAGGGCGTCCAGGTGGTACTCCTCAATGTAGCCGTCGATGGCAACGGAGACCTTGGCCAGGGTGTTCTTGTTGCGCTCGGGCACCAGAGAGAAGTCGGTGTAGTTCATCAGGTGTTCCTTCTTGGCCAGGACCTTGGGATCGTCGTCGGCCATGTTCTGCACCTTGAAGAAGAGCTCGGAGAGGTCGAAGGCCTCCACGTTGATGCCGTACTTCTGCAGGG
>CAZALQ010000103.1:0-5675 GCA_964485605.1 uncultured Oscillospiraceae bacterium | reverse complement strand
ATTACGCACCGAGACGCGAATACAAAACCAAATGAAGACGGCTTCTCTCCCATGGTCATCCAGGGGGAAACCTTTACGGAGAAGAAAGCCGCCGGCTCCGCACTGCTGGAAGAATGCCATAATATGAAGAGCCCCGATCCTGTTCCCTTGGGACAGTACCGGGGCTTTGCTATGGAGCTGTACTTTGAGGTTGCCAGCAAAGAGTATCGTGTAACGCTCTCCAATACCTTGCGCCACACGGTTTCCCTCGGCACGGACATCTACGGCAATATCCAGCGTATCGACAATATGCTGGACGGTCTGGAAGCCAAGATGCTGGATCAGGAAAACAGCTTGAAGCACGTGGAATCCCAACTGGAGACCGCAAAGGAGGAAGCTCAGCGTCCCTTCCCACAGGAGGACGAGCTGAAAGAAAAACAGGCCCGGCTCGATCAGCTCAACATCGAGCTGAATATGGATCAGAAGGACAATGAGTTGGTCGATGATACCAGGGATGAGAGCGAAGATGCCTATCGAGACAACAGAGAGCATGAACGATGAACAGTCAAAACTACTAGAACAGGGCGACGGGTTGCACCGCCTCCTTACATAGTGATTTCTGTTTCGCACATATGATATTTATGGGCCATTAATAGCCCATAGCACCTTGTATTATGATGCTGTGATGAGTATACTGGCAGCAGAAAGGTGGTGCGCTATGTCAGTTCCAGTTAGAAAGCTGATCATCATGAACATCCTGGACATTCTTCGTCGGTATAGCGACGAAGACCACAGGCTCAGCCAGAAGGATATTGTTGACATTCTGCAGACCGAGTACAACATGGCTGTGGGAAGAAAGACGATTCGTAGAAACATAATGACCCTTATGGACTGCGGCTATGAGATCGAGTACAGTGAATCCATCCGAATGGTCCCGAATCACAAGACGGGAGAGCTTGAAGAAAGCTACATTTGGTCAGACTTTTATCTCGTCCGTGATTTCACGGATAGTGAGCTTCGGCTTCTGATTGACAGTCTGCTTTTTTCAAAGCATATTCCCTATAGCCAATGTAAAGACTTGGTGCAGAAGTTGGAGGGACTATCCAACACCTATTTTCGTTCTCGTGTAAAGCACATCCGCTCTATGCCGGACAGCCTTCCTCCAAACAAGCAGCTTTTCTATACAATAGAGATTCTGGATGAAGCAATCAGCCACAGCAAGAAGGTTTCTTTCACATACAATTCGTTTGGGTTGGACAAGCAGTTGCACCCGCGCAAAGGCCTGGATGGAAACGATAAACAGTACCTTGTTAGCCCTTATCAAATCGTAGCAACCAATGGACGCTATTATCTGATTTGCAACACCGATTCCCATGACAACGTGAGCCATTACCGGTTGGACCGCATTACAAACATCAAATTACTGGACGAACCTGCAAGGGGTGCAAAAACGGTTCAAGGGTTGGAGCATGGCCTTAACCTGCCAAAACACATGGCAGAGCATCTGTATATGTTTTCCGGTGAAAGCTCCATCGTCACATTCAGAATGAAAAAACATATCATTAACGATGTGATGGACTGGTTCGGCACAGATGTGAGATTCTCTGATGAGAGCGACGATGGTGTGACGGCGCGGGTGGAGGTCAATCTCAAAGCCATGCGCTTGTGGGCAATCCAGTACGGGCCGTATGTTAAGGTACTCTCACCGAGAACGCTGTCGGAGGAGGTGAAGGAGGGATTGGTGTCAGCGTTAAAGCAATATGACTGAAAAGTGTTCGTTTTAATCACTGTCGAGGAGGTTATTTGATTGATAAAACGTAACAGCGGAGCGAAAGATGACTCGAAAGAATGGGACAGTTTCTGCAACGGTATCGTGATTAGTTGAGTAGAGCAAGGGTTGGATAGGGTAAAAGGAGCACTTCAACCATGATGAACACACAAAAAAAGTATCCTCACCTCCAAGATGAAGAAAACCGTCTTAGTAATATATGCTATGAGCAACTTGCCATTGAATATGGTGATAGTGTCGAAAGGTACATAAAGGATCGAATGGAAAATGAACTTGCTGCCATTTCTAAGGCCGAGATGAGTGGCGTCGTGTTAATCTTGCACGAGTTGATCCGGCAATCGGGATTAAAAAAATATCAGATCGCCTTTAACGGCACTCTTGGCGCTTCTTATGTAGCATGGCTTTGTGGCTTGACTCCGTTTAATCCTCTCAAGACCGAACTGCCGCTATATCCAGAGTTTTGCTTTGGCATCGAATGGAATAAAGAACTGTATATAGAGCTCTGTTTCCCTGTTGGCTACAGCGAAGTGCTATGTGAAATGATAAAAGGTATTGAAGGTGTTGAAGATGTCGTACCTCTACATACTGATACTGAACTCGTGGAATCTGAACCACTAAGGTGGTGTATTATCCCCACGGGAGAGGAAGTATCTTCAGAAAAGAGCGTAATCAATGATTCATCATATTTTGAGCTTTCAATTACGGAACTAAGGGATCTGAGTTTTCTTACTCGCTTGGTTGGTTTGACAGGCTTTGATCCTGAAGGAATTTGTCTTGCAGATCGAGAAGTCCTCGATTTGTTCAAACGTACAGATATTCCGGACGAGATTGCTATTTCACCGTTTCGTTTATCATCTATTGGTTTGCTGGGTATGAGAGACCCCTACGAACTATTATTATTCGGAAATGTTAATCTCGAAGTGGAATCGTTTTCCGATCTTGTCCGTGTTGATTCCTTGGCTCATTCAACTGGCGTTTGGTATGATAATCAGGAAGAATGGATTCAAAATCAGACAATATCTTATTCTGATTTAATAACCTGCCGGGAAGACGTTTTTGAATACTGCCAAAGAACCATTGGGTTTCCGCGGGAAGAGGCTTATATGGCAGCCGAAATGGTTAGAAAAGGCAAGGGTTTCCCTTACGAGTTGCGTAGTAATGCTTGTGAAGATTCATATGATGAATATTGTCTGAATTGGGATTATCAAACTATGCCAGTTTGGTTTCACTCGTTTTGTACCCATACAACCCATTTGTGGACTCGTGTTCTCAGCTATTGTCACATGGTAATTGCTTGGAGATGTGCATGGTATAGATTACATTATCCTGTTGAGTTTTATCAGGCCTATTTTGAAATCATTTCTGGGAAAGCAATAGGAAACGCCGTTTTTGATGGGAAAGCTTCTTACACTGCATTGATCCTTAATTCTCATCAAAAACACATATTAGAAGATGCAGACTACAATTCGATTGATGATCTGAAACTCGACCAGTTTGATATTGACTGCGCTGTAGCAGATGAAATGTATTTCCGAGGAATTGATTTGACGAATATCCATCATCCAAGTGGTGCTTCTGATTTGGCCATTCGCGTTTTAGATGGGCAAATCAGTGTCCTTTCGGGACGCCCTGGTGTGGGGAAAACAAGGCTTGCCTGTGATATGGTGAGTGCATTTTCTTCTTTTGCTGAAGGGATGCCTGTAATTATTTCTCTGGAGATGGGTGCGGAAAAGATTTCTGATCTATTATCAAAACGGGAAAACTGCCGTTGCCTAGTTTTCGACAATACGGATGAATCACTCAGCAATGTTACTAGCCATCTTAGTGAGTTGGATGTAGATGTTTCTATATTCATTCTTGACTATATACAGTTGCTTCAAGTCAGTGATATGAAAAAGACAATAGCCATGTTACATAGAATGGCTGAAGACTTCTCTGCCCCTGTGCTAATCATCTCTCAGCTACCTCGTTCGATTGACGAAAGAGATGATAAATATCCGAAGTTGTCCGATCTACCTATGGTAGATAGTCTCGGTTTGATTGATAATGTGATATTCCTTTATCGAGAGGATTATTATACGGAAGGGAACACAGGAGCTGCAGAAGCAATAATTGCAAAAGGCGCAGAGGGAGAGGAGATTATTCACTTATCATGGGACGCTGAGCAAGGTTTATATAATATGGTTTAAGACCGTAGCCTTAGAAAACAAAGATAATGTTGAAGGAGAACAAAATGAATTATTCTAACAATCTTTTTTGCTATGCAACAAGCGAACTATCCCAGGATGCTTTTATTTGTTGGCTGGTTTCACATCTTCTTGATGAAAACAAGAATTTGAATTCATCTCTCGAAGCATGTGCCACAGAATTTGTAAGATGCTTCTATCCCGATTTTCCCCAAGATGGTTCCGTCACCAGTATTGAACGGCAGCACAACAACATTGATATACTTTTGACTATCGGAGATAAGAAGATTATTATCGAGGATAAAACATTTACGGGAACTCATAATAATCAGATCAATGTCTACAAGAAATCGTTGCTCGATTCAGGGGTTTGTGAAGAGAATATCATCTGTGTCTACTACAAGATTATGGAACAACCTGCCGCTGAACCCGGCGTGGACTTTGAGTTTACCAGAAAAAAACTTCTTGATCTTTTCCGCAAATATCAAACGGACAATGTTATATTTCAGAGCTATCTTGAGCATTTGGAAAGCCTTGAAAAAAGAGTGAACAGTTTTACAGAGCTGCCTATTGAGGATTGGTATGATGATTTGGATGGTCTGCCGTACATAGGTTTTTTCACATACTTGCGAGCAGGTCTTTTGAAGACAGTTGATTCCTGGTGGGGAAAGGTCAATAATCCGAAGGGTGGCTTTATGTGTCTTTGGTGGAGCGGCGCTGATAAAAAAGCTCTTGAATCTGCCGGGTTATCCAACATTGTCAATGAGCTATACCCACAGCTTGAAAACAATAGAATTGCCGTAAAAATGACCGTTAGAGAAAATACTGATCCAGAAACAATAAAGATGGTTCGACAAAGCCTATACAGGTACTTTTCTGATAAGATTGGCGAAGAGTTTTCCCGTCTGAGATTTCATCGTGGAACTCATCTCACAATCGGATTCCTTACATATAATTACGAGAACCACATAGAAAAGATTGAAATAATGAATCGAGCCATTCAATCTCTTGGGACGGACTATAATTATTGATTCCACTACTACCCAGAAGCTCCCTACCTCGCATGTAAGCGCATTGGCAGGATGCAATTCATTTATGGGAACTTCAATGTACTCTTGGTGCATTGATCCAGAAGCTGATAGCTGTCCATTGAAAAAACCATTCTACTACATAGCCGGTTGACCAAATTCATCAAGGTCAGCCGGCTAATACTATTTGTACGGGAGGTGAACATCGTGACCTGTAAAATACCGGTCCTGCTTGGAAGCATAGCAAGGGGGGGACCTTAGATGCCTTACGTTTCCCCAGAGGATATCCGAAGGGCGAAGGAAATGGACCTCTTGACCTATCTGCAAAGTTATGAGCCCCAGGAACTGGTCCATGTTTCCGGAGAAACCTATTGCACCCGTGAGCATGACAGCCTAAAGATCTCCAACAGCAAGTGGCATTGGTTCTCCCGCGGCGTTGGCGGCAGATCGGCGCTGGATTATCTGATAATAGTCCAGGAATATACTTTCCCTGAAGCGGTGGAGACCATTCTCGGACGGGCGGCGATCCAGCCGCCCGTTTTTGCTGCCCAGAAGCCCACGCAGGAGAGAAAGCTGCTCCTGCCAACATTGAACGAGAACACGGATGCCGTGGTGAAATACCTGCGAGGCCGCGGGATCGACCGGGAGATCATTGACTACTGTATCACCCATGACCTTTTGTTTGAGACGAAA
>CAZALQ010000102.1:0-5875 GCA_964485605.1 uncultured Oscillospiraceae bacterium | reverse complement strand
TAGCGATGACAGAGCCGTCCCTCATGTTGATAGGAATCAGGACCTTTTCTCCCTCGTGGGCGGCAATGGCTCCCTTTCTTAAAATCATCTCATTTGTATCTATATAGTTATGGATGGTATGGAAGGACTCGGCTGCCGTAAGGCCTGCTCTGTCAAGAATTATCTCAGCCATCTTTTCTCTGTTTCTTCTTGCAAAGGCCTGGCAAATTTCAACATCGTGAAGATAGTCATCAAGGAAGGATCCGTAAAGCCAGCAAAGATCATCAGGCACATCGGGAGAATTATCTTTATACTCCTTTGCAAGTTCCTTTAATGCTCCCTGGATCTCCTTCTTTCTTCCCTCTTCCTTGTAGATTCTTATGATCTCGTCTCTTCTTTTAAAGTAATCCTCTTTACCTGAGTGAAGATCGATTGCAAGTCTTTGATATATTTCTGCGACCTGCTTTCCAAGGTTTCTTGACCCAGAGTGAATAACAAGGTAGTAGGTTCCGTCCTTTGCCCTGTCTATCTCTATAAAATGATTGCCGCCGCCTAAAGTCCCAAGGGAACGCTCAAGCCTTTTTGTATCCTTAAGCTCTCTATAGCATCTCAAGGATGTTAAATCAAATCTTTCAGTTCTGCCTTCCCATACGTCCATTCCGGATGGAATATAGTGAGCGGCTTCATCGACCTTTTCAAAATCTATAACTTCATCGGAAAGCTTTACTGTGTACATGCCGCAGCCTATATCAACGCCTACAATATTAGGGCATGCTTTATCCTTTACTGTCATAGTTGTCCCTATGGTACAGCCTGCACCTGCATGGACATCAGGCATTATTCTTATTACGCTGTCCTTTGTAAGGTCATAGTCGCACATTCTTCTTATTTGCTCTATGGCCTCATCCTCTACGACCTTTGCATAGCAGACAGCAGTTCCTACCTTTCCCTTGATCTCAAACATTTTATTTTCCTCTTTCTTCATCTCTTTTGTTCACGCCTAAATTGTAGCGTACTTTGAGAAAGCAATCGCGGAAAAAAAGATGCGAAAAACCCGCCAAAAGGCGGTTTTTCAAACATTTTCCCATGTCATTTTTAATTTCTTCTTGTTTTTTGCGCAATCTGATAAATACAGATTAATAAGTGTTTGATAAGGGATACCAGTTTCAAGTGCTTCTTCCTTAAAATAGTCAATAACGGCAGGCTCCAATTTGATTGTTACCTGTTTTTTTAGAACCTTAGCGTAGGGGTTTTTTATAGCTTTAGAGAAGTCAAATTCTTTTTCGAGATAATCATCTCTTTCTGTATTATCTTTCATAACAACATCCTTTCATAATTGTCTCGCTCTTTTGAAGTTGCTTTCCTCGCGGAAATTATTCTGATTTTATGCCCATTTCTAATGCAATGTACTACAACCAGAACATTCCCCTTCATGCTCATTCCTAAAAGACGAAAACGTTCCTCAAACGCAGAATGGTTTTCGTCATACTCCAGCAATGCATTTTCATCGTAAAATACAGTTTTTGATTCTTCAAAAGAAACACCATGTTTCCTGATATTAATCAGGTTCTTCTCATCGTCCCACTCAAATATATATGCCATATATTAACCCCTTAATATATTATGAAATAATTATAATATATTTACTTTGAATAGTCAAGCAATTCAATATTTCCAACCCAACACCTAACCTTAAACCTTAAAAAAGCTCTCGCTTTTTGCGAGAGCCTTATGCTGATATTTTACTGTATCGTTCGCTGCCAATGACATCCATCATGGCTGCGTAGGGTGAAACGATACCACCGGCGACCATGGAGAAAAGCCTTGGTGTAACTCCAGATACAAGAGCTACCCCTTCCTCGTTCATAGAAACGGGCTGATTCTTATGCCTGCTGGCTACGTTCCAAAAGACCACCTGAGGCAGTTTGTACCCGTAGGATTCAAACTTTTTCTTTGCCAGTTCAAGGTTGGTGAGATCTGCATCCTCTACGCAGGAATCAAACTCCATATCGGAGATGATTATGAGCTTTGAAGGAAGCTCCTCTTGAGGAACATGATTCTTTACGGCAGCTTTCAGTATTAAGTTAAATACGGCTTCAAGATTGGTATTTGCAACTTCATTAAAGCTGCATATGTATCTTAGCTTTTCGGCAAAGGTATCTCCCTTTATTTCAATGAGTTTTGGTTTTTCAGAAAACTCAATAAAGTGATTGGAAAATGCACCCTTGCTGTGCTCTGCAAAGTAAAGTCCGAGTGAAAGGGCTACAGATGCAGGGGAAGGAGTAACGCTCCAGTACATGGATCCGGAGGTATCTATGACAGCAAGAGCATTATCATTTCCGCCAAAGCTTGGAAGTGAATTCCATGTGGCATTAAGGATCTCTGCCTCTTCAGGAGATATATCCTTCATAAATCCCTGGCTGTCTAAATACCAGTCCTTTGCCAGGTATGAATCTACCAATTCGTAGGGAGATACATTGTCTGCATGCATCTTTGCAGTCCCTTCCGAAACTGCTTTTATATATGCTCTGTAGCGCTCTTTATCATTGCGGTCAAAGGCTTTCTTGTATTTAAACATTGCCCTTGATGGCTGCTTTGAATAATCGAAGCTGTAATCCTTTAGTCTAAGATTATTCTCTATGATTCTAATCTTTGCCCTAAGGGATGAAAGAGCCTTCCTATACTCCTTTTCTGAAAGGTTCAAAGCCTTGGCTACTCTTTTTCCTCTGCAAACGGAAGCAGCATTGGATGTATTAACAGAAGGGAGCCATTTTGCAAGAAGAGATACAGCTTCATCCTTTTCGGCAGCTTTTAAGTCTTCATTAAATTGAAACTTAATGATATCAAGGGCATCGGCTTCCAATGGAGTGCCAAGAAGAGCTAAAAGGTCATCATATCTACCGTATTCAGCTATATATTCAATATTCTTTTTTAAGGATTTTGGCTCATTCTTTGCAAGCCAGTTAACGATTGTCCTGAATACTCTTCTTTCGCCGAGGCCTCCTCTTATGTCCCTTGCAAAGAATAAAATCTTCATTGCCAAATCAGGGTTTTCTGTATATGCCTGTATGAATCTTGAGAGTATATCCTTTTCAGGTGCATTTCTTAAAGCACCGATAGAAGCAAACAGGTCAAGGCATTCAGAACCTGTGGACTCTAAACTAACTGCTCCGTTTTCTGTATATGTGATATTTGATTCTTCTTTTATATATTCCAGCATGTTCTTACCTCCTTGCTGCGATCATTTCTAAAAACAAGGCCCGTTTTTGTCAGGATTCGAACCTGAGAAAGGGGATATCCCCTGCTTTAACCACTAAGCTACTAATTCTTGCTGCATGGGCCTTTAAAACAAGACACTTTTAATTGATCCAAAGGTGGATGCTGTATGCGTCTTTACAAGATGCTTTTGTTTGCATTTTCAAGGTGTAATCCTAAATGAATTGCTGTAAGCATCTTTTCTGATGCCATTTTAGAGGGAAGCATGATCTTTATCACGGAAAAAAAGTTGCGAAGCACTAAACTTCGCAACTTTTCTGCATCATGAGTCTTTCTTTTATTAAATTTATGAAATGCCCCGGTCCCGTGACCTTTACCATGGGTCCAAAGGAAAGTATTCTTATGAGAATCTCCGTTTCATCATCGGCATCATATTTAAGCTTAACTTTATATTTCTTCTCTCCTATCTTCTCTGCCTCCTTTTCAAAGTGAGCAAAGTGAAGGAGAACTCTTTCAAGGGCATTTCGCTCGTCTGTAAGTTCAAACTCCAAGGTCCTTTGCCTTATCTTTGGTTTGATCCTTTCAAACTCGCTTAAGGGTTCATCGCTTTTTTCACAGGATACTATCCTTCCAAGGTTTACCGTTGCCTCATGCCTTTTGCTCCTGCCTATGAGCCTGAACTTATCATCCTTTTCGGAATACTCAATATATTCAGGCATCACTAAAGCGCGAACGATATTCCCCTTTCTGTTTGTCGTCCTGATATCGAGGGGATACTTGTTCTTTACTGCATCAAGTATGAGCCTGAACCTTTCTATATATCCTTCATCCTCGTAGGGGTCTCCGTCGGAATATTGATCAAAAAGGCAAATATCTTCAAGCTTAAAAAGGGGCAAGACTTCGGGAAGATCAGGAATATCATCTGTAAAAAGCCTGATCCTCGGGTCTTCATATATGGCCTTCAGCCATCTTTTTTCCAAAGTGGTAAGAGGCATAGTAGGAGCATTCTTTAGTACTGTCCTGCCATCCTTTGAAAGCAGCTGCCAGCGCTCTTCTTTTAGGGAGGGTTCAATGGCAAGAATGCTCTCGCCAAAGGCATTTTCGTCTATTATTTTTCTTAATGCACCGGTGCTTAAAGGACCCTTTACCGCTTCTTTCAGGACCTTTGCTACCGTATTGTAATATACGCTGTAAAGTTCACTGAATATCATTTTGAAGCCTCCGTAAGTCCGTACAGCTCATACATGGCCTCAATGTCATCATTGAACTGTTTTTTTGTTTTTTCATCGGAAAACTTCAGGTCCGTTATCCTGCATATAAAAGTCCTGATCCATGGAATCAGTTCTTCAGCATCATAAACATCAGCCGAAAACCGGCTAGTATTATCATCAAGCTTTTCTACGGTGCCGCACCTTTTCTCCCTTACAAGCCTTTGGTGAATATATTCTTCGCCGTCACTGTACTTAACTGTAAACTCCACATGCTCCATGCGCTTACCGGAGTGACCTTGGGTGCTTACTCCCCACAGGTGAGAAAGCATTCCATCCAGTTTTTCTTTATATTCATCAAAGTACGGGCTCTTATCGCATAGCTCTGCAGAAAGAATATTATCTATCCTGTACGCGTTTATCCTCCTAAACTTTGGAGAATATGCCATGCAGTAGTTTCTACCGCTTTGAGTGCTGAGCATGATCTTTAAAGGGATCACATGGCTTTCAAAGGTTCTGTCCTTTTTCCTGTTTATAGTCTCAAGGGCTACCTCTCTTTTTTCCGAGATGGCCTCGAGCAAAGAGCAAAGAACTTCGCTGTCAAGAGTCCCTGTTATATAGTGATGCTTAAAGGCAAAGCAGTCTTCATGGGATGCTCCTTTATCAAGAAGATAAGAACCTACCACTCCCACAGGGGCGACTTCAGAAAAGAAGTCCAAAATGGAATAGTCCAATTCCATATTGGAATTGTTTCTTCTGTAATATATGGTCTTGCCTTTCTTTTCGGTGCCTATAATCCCTTCTGAAACATATTCCTTAAGCTTCTTCCTTACTGTGGATTCATCAAAGGTTTTTGGATCATCAAAACCTGAAAGGTAATCATCTACCTTTTCCGTTATCTCCTTAAGGCTTAAAGATATCTCCGGGGATGACAAAATATCAAAGAGTATGAAATGAAGGGTTATATCGCCGTCAGTAAAGCTCTTTGTCTTCCACGCCTTGTACAAGGGGTTGTGAGATGAAAGCCTGCTGTCGATGGAAAGAAAGACATTCTTTCCTTCAGAAGTCTGCCTAAAGCCCATATAGTCTCCAAGCCAGCTTTCTATGCGGCGCCTTTCGTCATCATAAGACCTGGCGCTCTTTTTCGTATATTCTTCACGGCTTTTAAAACCGAAAACATAGAACTCGCGCATATAGTCTCTTATGCGGTTAAAGTTTTTTATGAGCTCACTGTAGGCCATAGGGCATACCTCCTTTGTTTAATATCTTAATTGCAGTTTACCTTATTGTCAAAGTACAAAGATAAAACAGTCCCGGGGATTTTCTCCCCGGGAATTCTGTCATGTATCATTTTTTGCTTTTCTCAGCTTTTGACATCCGATTTGAAGAAATGTCGCCGCACTCTCGTGACTTCAGTCATGAGTTATGCGACAAAAAGTCTTGAACAATTGTTCTTTTAGTGATATAATGAT
>CAZALQ010000101.1:0-5893 GCA_964485605.1 uncultured Oscillospiraceae bacterium | reverse complement strand
TGCTTGACATATATTACCTTCATGTTAAAATTGGGAACGATTCTCAATTTTGCAGGAGATAATTATGGAGAAACATTCTAAATACAAAACGAAACAAAGAGAGATTATACTTGATTATCTTAAAGCTATGCCAGGTGAGCATGTCACCGCCGGAGATGTCTGCGAATTCTTCCTTTCCAAAGGAACGAGCATAGGGCAGGCGACGATTTACAGACAGCTTGAGAGCATGGTAAGCGAGGGGATAATTAACAAATATACCCTTGATGCAGGAAGTCCTGCGTGTTTTGAATATATGGGAGAGGACAGTCATAAAGAGGGTACCTGCTATCATTGCAGATGCGAAAAGTGCGGAAAGCTCATCCATCTCCACTGTGATGAGCTTGAGTCCATACAGAGTCACCTTCTTTCCGAACACGGGTTTAAGATGGACCCGATCAGGACTGTACTTTACGGCCTCTGCGAAAGCTGCAGGAGGGCATAATGGCATTAATAACTGTAAAAGATCTAAGTCTTGGCTATGACGGCCAAGTGCTTGCAGAAGGTCTTAATTTTGAACTGAATGAGGGCGACTACCTTTGCGTAGTCGGAGAGAACGGGTCGGGAAAGACCACTCTTATGAAGACCCTTCTGGGTCTTAAGAAGCCCATAAAGGGGACCATATCTGCCGGAGACGGACTTGAGAGGACTGAGATAGGATATCTTCCTCAGCAATCTGTGACCCAGCGCGACTTCCCGGCATCCGTCGAGGAGATAGTTCTTTCCGGCTGCCTTGGACACAAGAAGGGCGTTCCCTTCTATTCAAAGGAAGATAAGGACCTTGCTATGCAAAATATGAGGAGAATGGGTATCGAAGGCTTTGCAAAGAGATGCTATAGGGAGCTTTCCGGCGGGCAACAGCAAAGGGTGCTTCTTGCAAGAGCTCTTTGCGCTGCAAAGAGGATACTCCTTCTCGATGAACCTGTATCAGGTCTTGACCCGAAGGTCACATCTGAGATGTACAGCCTCATAGAAAAGCTCAACAAAGAAGGCATAGCAATCATAATGATATCCCACGATATAGGGGCCGCAATAAAATATGCGGACCACATCATTCATATGGGCGAAACCGTATTTTACGGTACTAAAGAAGAGTATTTGGCACGCGATGAAGGAAGACTTTTCCTCGCAAAGCAGGAAGGAGATCAAAAACAATGATCGAAAAACTCATTTTGTATTTTCAGTTCCCCTTCGTAAGGTATGCCCTCATCGTCGGCGTGCTCGTCTCTTTGTGTGCATCCCTTCTTGGTGTAATACTGGTACTTAAGAGATTTTCATATATAGGAGACGGTCTTTCTCATGTTGCCTTCGGAGCTATGGCTGTTGCAGCAGTCCTTAAGCTTTCCAATGAGATGCTCATCATGCTGCCGGTTACGGTCATATGCGCAATTCTTCTTTTAAGAAAAGGACAGAATACAAAGATAAAGGGTGACGCCGCCATTGCCATGCTTTCTGTGGGAGCCCTTGCCTTTGGATATCTTCTTATGAATGTCTTTTCCACATCATCCAATATTTCGGGAGATGTTTGCAGCACCCTCTTTGGATCGACCTCAATACTCACACTTACAAAAAAAGAGGTGTGGCTCAGCCTAGTGCTTTCTTCAGCCGTCATAGCCATATTCATTCTTTTCTATAACAGGATATTTGCTGTAACCTTCGATGAGGACTTTGCCATGTCCTCTGGACTTAATTCGGAAAGGCTAAACCTCCTTATTGCCGTTATCACTGCTGTGATCATAGTCTTGGCAATGAATCTTGTGGGGTCCCTGCTCATATCGGCCCTCATAATTTTCCCTGCACTTTCTGCCATGAGGCTTTTTAAAAACTTTAAGAGTGTTATAATCAGCTCGGCAGTGCTGTCGGTTGTCTGTGCTCTTCTTGGAATTCTTGTTTCCATACTTGCAGGCACACCGGTAGGCTCTACAATAGTTGCAGCTGATGTGCTCTGCTTTGGCATCTGCTGCATTGCAGGAAAATTTGTGAAAGCGTAAAGGATATGAAAAAAGCATATATATTTGATTTAGACGGAACCCTTCTTAATACCATGGACGATATGGTTGACTCGGTCAACCACTGTCTTGAAATGCACGATTTCCCCCAAAGAAGCTTTGAAGAGATACGCATTATGGTGGGAAGCGGTATGAAGAACCTCATTTCAAGGGCCGTTCCCGAAGGGACTGATGAAGAGGTTTTTGAAAAGGTCTTTGCCGATTACAAGGAATATTACGGAAGCCACTGCATGGTAAAAACAAAGCCCTACCAAGGGATTGCAGAAGCCCTTGGTAGCTTAAAGAAAAAGGGCATTAAGCTTGCTGTTCTTTCAAACAAATCAGACGTCCTTACAAAGGCCATCTGCAGCCACTATTATCCGGGAGTCTTTGATCTTGTCTACGGAGAAAGGGTCGGCATAAACAGAAAGCCTGATCCAACAAGCCTTCTTATGATAGTTAAAGAGCTTGGTCTTGATGCAGAAGACTGCGTATACATAGGGGACTCAAATACGGACATACAGACTGCAAAAAATGCAGGTATGGACTGCATAAGCGTCACATGGGGATTCAGGCCCTATGAGTTCTTAAAGGAAAAGGGAGCAAAGGTGCTCATTTCAGATCCTTCCGAATTGTTAAGCGTTAATCTTTAAAAAAATTAGGATAAATCTAAAATAGTTATTGACAAAAATTCATTCTTCCTTTATTCTACTCTATTCTAATTAATTCGGAGGTAAAGGAATTATGAAAAAGAGCTACAAGATAGAAGTCGACTGTGCAAACTGCGCAAACCTTATGGAAGAGACCGTAAAGAAGGTCGAAGGTGTAAAAGACTGCACTGTAAGTTTTATGACCTTAAAGATGAAGGTTGAATTCGAAGAGGGCGCTGACATTGATGCTGTAATGAAGAAAGCCCAGGCAGAATGCAAGAAGGTTGAACCGGACAGCGAGATTTATCTTTAGTCATGAATAAAAAGCAAAAAACATTATTGTGGCGGATCATTGTAGCCGCCCTTTTCTTTATCCCTTTATATCTCATATCAGAGGATATATGGAAACTTGACATGCCGGACTGGGCAGTCCTGGTTCTTTTCCTTATTCCTTATCTTGTCTCAGGCTATGACATCATAAAAAAGGCAATCCTTGGCATAAAGAACGGCCAGGTCTTTGATGAGCATTTCCTCATGACCGTAGCGACCGTAGGTGCCATAGTCCTCGGCGAATACGGCGAAGGCGTTGCCGTAATGCTCCTTTACCAGGTGGGAGAGCTCTTCCAAAGCTATGCCGTCGGAAAGAGCAGAAAGAACATTGCTGCCCTTATGGACATACGCCCCGACTATGCCAACATTGAAGAGGACGGAGAACTTGTTAAGGTAGATCCGGACGAGGTCGAAGTCGGCAGCATAATAGTCATTCAGCCCGGTGAAAAGGTTCCTCTTGACGGCGTCGTCATAGAAGGAAATTCAAGCATAAATACTGCAGCTCTAACGGGAGAAAGCATACCAAGATCCATTGATGCAGGCGATGATATTCTAAGCGGCAGCATCAATATGACGGGTGTTCTCAAGGTAAAGACCACTAAGGAATTTGATGAATCAACTGCATCCAAGATACTTGATCTTGTCGAGAATGCAGCCTCCAATAAATCAAAGTCAGAGAACTTTATCTCAAAGCTGGCAAGATACTATACTCCTATAGTATGTATCGCAGCCCTTGCTCTTGCGGTACTTCCGCCCCTTGCAATAAGCCTTCTTAAGATCGGCTCTTATGAAAGTGCCGGGATGCTTTGGAAGGATTGGTTCTTAAGAGCCTGTGCATTCCTCGTAATCAGCTGTCCCTGCGCCTTTGTAATAAGCATACCTCTTAGCTTCTTTGCAGGCCTTGGCGGAGCATCGAGCAGCGGAATACTCGTTAAGGGTTCCAACTATATCGAGACCCTTTCAAATGTCAAAACTGTGGCCTTTGATAAAACAGGCACCATCACCAAGGGGAACTTTGCAGTCACTACCATTCATAAGAACCCCATCGATGAGAAAAAGCTTTTGGAGTATGCGGCCCATGCGGAAGCCCATTCCACTCACCCCATTGCAATAAGCATAAGGGAGGCCTATGGAAAGCATGTAGATATTGACAGAACGGACGATATCTTTGAATCCAGCGGCGAAGGCGTCACGGCTCTTGTAGACGGCAAAAAGGTCGCAGTAGGAAACGATATGCTCATGGAAAGGCTCGGCATTGTCCACGAAGAGTGCTTCCATGACGGGACGGTCATACATGTTGCCATAGACGGAAATTACTGCGGCCATATAGTCATCGAAGATGAAATAAAGAACGGCGCAAAGGAAGCTCTTGAATCTCTTAAGAAAGCAGGAGTTGAAAAACTCGTAATGCTCACTGGAGATTCAAAGGAAGCTGCAAAAAAGGTTGCCCTGAAGGCTGGCTTTACAGACTATTTATCAGAGCTTCTTCCTGCAGATAAGGTAAACTGTGTAGAAGGCCTTCTTAAGGAAAGGAACGGCAAGGGAAGCGTTGCCTTTGTGGGAGACGGACTTAATGATGCACCTGTTCTTGCGAGGGCTGATATAGGCATAGCCATGGGAGCCCTGGGCTCCGATGCAGCCATTGAGGCTGCGGATGTGGTCCTCATGGATGACGATCCGAAGAAGGTTTCAAAGGCCATCAGGATAGCAAAGAAGTGCATGGGCATAGTAAAGCAAAATATAGTCTTTGCCCTCGGCGTTAAGATAGGATGCCTCATCCTTGCAGCCCTTGGCTTTGCAAATATGTGGATCGCTATCCTTGCAGATGTAGGCGTTATGATACTGGCAGTCCTCAATGCCATAAGATGCCTCTTTGTAAAAAATCTTTAGATGCATATACATAAATATTAAGAGGAGCGGCCCTAAAAAAAGGGCCGCTTGTGCTATATTATGATTAAAATATTTTCACTGATTGTTAAGGTAATTTAAATGGATAAAGTTTTCAGCACAAAATTTGATGACAAGGAAATGGAATATATCCATTTCGGAAAGGACGGGGGAGAAAAGCTTGTAATCCTTCCCGGCCTTGCTTTAAAGAGCGTAATGGGATCCGCAGAAGCCATAGTGAATGCTTACAGCATTTTGGCCGAGGACTTTGATATATATCTTTTTGACCATATTAAAGAAGAGCCTAAAGGATACAGCATCAAGGATATGGCGAAAGATATCCTTAAGGCCTTTGATAATGTAGGAATAGACAAAGCTCATATAATGGGCGTATCCATGGGAGGCATGGCTTCACAGGAGCTTGCTCTAATGGATAGGTCAAAGGTGCTTTCCCTCATCCTCTGCTCCACTGCAGCTAAAGTAAAAGGCACTGATACAAAGGTCTTTGATGAGTGGGAAGATCTTGCAAAAGAAGGAGATGCAAAAGAGCTTTCCAAAGCCTTTGGAAGGTATGTATATACGCCGGATTTTTATGAGCAGTATAAAGATATAATCGACGCATCGGGAGACGGTGCCGGAAACCTTGATTTTGTCAACTTCCTCATATCGATTAAGGCTATAAAGGAATTTGATGCTTTAGAGGGGATAAAGACCCTAGATCTCCCGGCCTTTGTAATAGCTGCCGGGGAAGACCGAGTTTTAGGACCTAAAGCAGGCCTTGAGCTTAAGGATGCACTTAAGTGCAGTTACTATGTTTATGAAGGAAAGGGCCACGGCGTATACGACGAAGCTCCCGATTACCTTCAGAGAATCAAGGACCATCTAAAAAAGTTTTAAGATCAGGTGGAATAGAGCCTTTTAATATCAACCAAAAAAGCCGAGGTGTCCCTCGGCTTTTGCGTTCATTGGCATCTCTACCATTCACTGCTCTTTACATAATGT
>CAZALQ010000100.1:0-5946 GCA_964485605.1 uncultured Oscillospiraceae bacterium | reverse complement strand
CACCAAGGCGTTGCAGCTTATGCTGCAGCACATGCCTATGTGGATGTAGAAGATATTATAAGAAGCGCCAAGGCTAAAAATGAAGATCCTGTGGTTGTAATACTTGATAATCTTGAAGATCCCCACAATCTTGGTGCCATTATGAGAACAGTCGACGGAGCAGGATTCCACGGTGTCATAATACCGGACAGAAGGAGTGTTTCCCTTACTGAGACCGTAGCTAAAGCCAGCGCAGGCGCAATAGAATATGTTCCTGTTGCAAAGGTGACCAACCTTTCTCAAACTGTTGAATATCTTAAATCTCAGGGTTTGTGGATTGCAGCTGTAGATATGGACGGTGAAGATTATACCAAGGCTGACTTAAAAGGACCTCTTGCTGTAATAATAGGAGCAGAAGGTGCCGGAGTATCAGAACTCTTAAGAAAGAAGGCAGATTTCATTGTCTCCATTCCCATGAGAGGAAAGATTAATTCTCTTAATGCAAGCAATGCTGCGGCAATTGTTCTTTATGAAGCTTTAAGACAAAGATCGTAATGTATACAGGTAAAAGACATGGAGATGAGTGTGGATGAATATGTTTTATCCCACTAAAAGAGGCAGTACGCCTTAAGGCAGGCCTTTATTTTATGCTGGGAGCTGAGAAAGACGATCTTATACAAGAGGGTATGATAGGGCTGGTAAAGGCGTATAACGATTATGATGCAGAAAAGGGCGCATCTTTTAACACCTTTGCAGATCTTTGCATCAATCGCCAGATGATAAATGCAGTAAAAGCTTCAGGAAGGCAAAAGTATGCTCCCCTTAATATGGCAATGTCCCTTGATAAGCCGGTAGGGGATGATGAAGACAGTCCGTCCCTTGGAGAAACATTAGTTGCCGGTTATGACTCAGATCCGGAAGTGCAGCTTCTTTATTCAGAACTCATGGCCCTTCTTGCAGATCCGCAAAGCAGTTATTTCAGTTCTCTTGAAAAGGATGTGCTTAAACTCCTTCTTGAAAACAAGAAATACAAGGAAATAGCTGATATTATGGGAAAGACCCCTAAGCAGATAGATAATGCTATTCAGAGAATAAGGAAGAAAATCAATTCTCTTTTATAACTAAATTATTAACTTGTCATGATATAGTTTTAGTGCTAATATATTTAAGTCGCTTGAGTTTGCTGCTCTAGCTCAGTCGGTAGAGCACCACATTGGTAATGTGGAGGTCGGCAGTTCGAATCTGCTGGGCAGCTCCAATAATAATCGGAAGTATATGCTTCCGATTTTATTTTGGTTGACAATATAGGATATATCCCATATAATTATGGTGACGGGACAGGGAGGATAATTGGAGTCATTTAAAATATTCTTTTATAGCAAACCGGATGGATCTGAGCCCGTCAAAGAATTCTTAGATTCCGTCGATATTAAGATGCGTGCTAAAATACTGCGCACTATTGAGCTTCTTGCAAACAATGGGACAGATCTCAGGGAGCCATTTTCCAAAGCATTAGGTGACGGTATTTTTGAACTTAGAATTCAAGTAGGTTCGGATATTTCTCGTGTTCTTTATTTCTTTATTATCGGAAATAAAGTGGTTCTTACAAATGGGTTTATTAAAAAGACACAAAAAACCCCTGTTAAAGAAATCGAAAAGGCGAAACAATATCGTAAGGAGTATTTGAGTAGGAGAGAATTAGATGAGTGATTTTAATGATTATTTAAAAGAACAATTAAAAGACCCTGAATTTAACAAAGAGTGGGATTCTCTTGAAACAGAATACTCAATTATACAGGCAATGATAGATGCAAGAAAATCGTCTGGTCTCACTCAAAAACAGCTTTCTGAACGAACCGGTATTGCGCAGGCAGATATAAGCAAATTGGAAAATGGAAGTGCCAACCCATCTCTTAAAACATTAAAAAGGCTTGCTGCGGGGATGGACATGATTCTTAAAGTTGAATTTTTGCCTGTTAAAACGGCATATAACAAATGATAGTAGAAATGGTTTGTTCGTGGAGGTCGGCAGTTCGAATCTGCTGGGCAGCTCCAGTAAAAAGACTTGAAACCTCAATGGTTTCAAGTCTTTTGTTTTGTGATGAATGTAACATTTGACAGATGTGTAGACTTTACAGTCATTTCTGTGTTATACTGGAAAAAACATCGATATAGAACAAGAAATAAAACTCTTATATTATGTAGGCGCGATTAAGTGAAAAATTGATGAAAGGAGAATGTCCGTAATGACAATTAGAACAAAAAAGCTATTGATAGTACTACTTGTTTTGACATTAGCTTTTGTTTTCAGTTCTTGCTCAAGTGGAGGTAAAATAGCGGGTACATATCAATTGGAGAATATAAGCTATGTTTTCTCAAAAGATGGCTCGGTTAGGATACAAATGGGCCGAAATGTTTTCCCTGGATCCTTTTCAATTAAAAAGGATACACTTAACCTTACTGTTGGATCGACAATAACAACATATACCTTTGAAAAAACACAAGAAGGACTCAATTTGATTGCTGAAGGTGGAGGAAATGCACTGAAGAAAGTTGCGGACGCTCCGGCCTCGGTAAAGGTAAAGGCATCGAATGTAAAGACTATAACAGGTGTATATGGCGAGTATTCATTTTATGACGATGGAACATATGATTATATGCCGGATTTTAGCGATTTATTAAATATAGACAATCTTATGGGGTCCGCTTTAGCTGGAGGGTTGTCTTTTGGAACGGAGTTTGCAACTTCTATTATTCCGGACTCAGGGACATTTTTGATAGAAGATGGGATCATAAAACTTAAAAGTAATAACCAATCTGAAACATCTTATCTGTTTGAAAAAAATGATGATTCGCTTATATTGTTTATCACAGATGATACGGGTGAGGCAACGAGTGGAAAAGTATTCACATATAATGGTGAAGCAACCAAACCGAGTAATTCGGATAATGGTTCAAACAGTTCAAATGTAAATAATGATTCAAACAGCGGAGTGTTATATAAAGCTCGTACTATTGCTGAAATGAATGTAAGATCAGGCCCGAGCACGGATTACGAAAAAGTAGACAGGCTTGCACCCGGAACAACTGTCGATGTGTATGAAGAAGTCCGCAATGGGGAGTATCTCTGGAGACGTATAGGTGCCGACAGATGGCTCGCAGATGATGGTACATGGATTGAAGTGTTGCATTAAAGTAGCATTGTGGTGAGGCTTTGAAATCATCACACTTACGATATTTAGATGATAAAAAATTTGAGGCTTATGCTTAAAAGCCTGAGACTGTAATGGTTTCAGGCTTTTATCTATCTTGTCCGTTTAACTTGCATGAGTGAAAAGTACAGAGCAAAGTACTGAGGTTCATTTTGCGATCCTGTCCAGGGCCTTTTGATATCGCTCCGAAGCTTTCCTTAGTCTGTCGAGTATCCTCTGTTCTTTTCTGTCTATCCGGCCATCGTCCTGCATGACGGCCAGTTCGCATCCGCTCATAAAGATCTTCACAGAACTTTTCATGTTACTGATCTGAATCTTATATGCTCTCATTATTGTCGGCATTTTCATTACCTCCTTTAAATAAAAGGATAACACAACATATGTATAGATACAAAGATAAATATGTTGACAATTAAAGGGTGATAGTTAGCAACTGCTAACTATTTTTAACTCCTATCGGTTGTGGATAGCAACAACTAGCTAGTATAACACTTTCCAACTAATTGGAAAGTGTTATACTAGTGATGTGATAAAATAATATCATCAACAAATAATTAAGTGCTCATATTGAATTTCAACACTTATAGGCAATAGTTTGGTTCATTTAATTGGTAATGTGGAAGTCGGCAGTTCGAATCTGCTGGGCAGCTCCAATGAAAAACCGGAGAATGATCTCCGGTTTTTTAGTTTCTTTTCAAACTACTTGTGTTATATACAAGAAAGTAGTTACTCCTGAACACCTCTTCATAAAGGAATAAAAATTCTTCGTAATTCATATCATCCCTTTTAAGCCATTGTATAAGAACGGAAAGTATGATGTCCGAGGTCAGCTGCATCATATATGGCATGTACTGAGGCGTTTCCCATTTTAAAGCAAGAAAAGCCCCCTCTATGGAATCATTAACTATCTTTGCGAAGTCACCTCTAAAGTTAATATCTATATTTCCTTCTGTCAGCGCAAGGATGAGGTTTCGGTTCCACTTGCATATATGGAAGTATCTAAGAAGAAGCTTTTTTCTTACATAGCCTTCGCTGCTTACTGCATTGAAATCACCAAAGGGCTTTAGAACAGATTTCATTTCCTCGATAAGATCTGACTCCATAACCGACAGAAGATTGTATATATCCGTAAAATGCCTGTAGAAAGTACTTCTGTGGATTCCGGCAATTTTGCATATCTCATCAATTGTTATTTTGGATATTGATTTTTCACCTGCTAAAATCAGAAAACTATCCTTTATTTTATCCTCTGTAAAAGCATTCTTAAAATCGTATTTTGTTTTAAAAGTGTTCATAAATTGTACCTAAATTTACTCCGCAAGAAACTGCGAGACAAAATGTCGCATACTGGTTCTTGCTTAGATAATAACTGGAAAAATATAATAAAACAAGAGGAAAAAGTATTAGTAGTTTTTAGGAGGTATAAATATGGCGGAACAAAAGAACCCGATGGAACTTTTGGCTGAAAGGGATAAAATCTTTTATGATTATTACACAAACGTAGTACCAACACGTATGCCTGTAAACGCAGCAATAGTTCCACTTGCACTTGCGCAGTATGCAGGTCAGGATCCATTCCTTTGGCAGTATGAGGGAACAGCTCTTCTCGGAGCTATGGAGATGCTTGCAGATAAGGTTTATTCCGATACATGTCCATTCTCACCACCGGTACTTATGATGAGACCGGCTTATCCTTATCAGCTTTTAAAATCTCAGTCTTTCATTCTTGCTGAGAATGGTCAGATACAGCATCCTGAAGTAAGCGGAATGCCGGCTGAGGAATATCCTGAACTTATTGAAAGAGGCTTTGACTATCTTATTGAAAAGGTCGTACCAAGGCAGCACAAAAACCTTGATCCTTCCGATCCATTAAAAATGGCATATACTGCTTTAATGGAGACCAACATGAGAAACTCCGAGGCAGCAGCCTTCTTCCCCGCATTCATGGGATTCTGTGCAAAGAAGGGATATCATAACGGAGGTACCCTTGGTGCAGGCGGCGCAGCAGAAGCACCGATGGATTTCCTTGCGGACCAATTAAGAGGCTTCTCCAACATGACCATAGATATAAGGAGACGTCCTGAAGATGTAAAGGCAGCATGCGAAGTTTTGACACCGCTCATGCAGAAGATGGGTATGCCGCCTTATGTAGATTATCAGCAGAATATTTTCTATCCACTTCACATGCCTACATTCATGAGGCCAAAGGATGTTGAAAATATCTATATGCCAAGCTACAAGAAACTGCTTCGTGACAATACATCAAGAGGCATTCGCCCATATATCTTCGTAGAGGATGACTGGACACTCCTTCTTGACCTCATTCACGATGAGTTCCCTGCAGGCTGCATACTCGCGTTTGATGAGGGAGATCCTAAACTCTTTAAGGATAAACTCGGAGAAAAATTCCTTATGTCCGGACTCTTCCCGCTGTCCTATATGAGAAACCACACAACTCAGGAAATTCTCGATAAGGCAAAAGAGTATCTCGATATACTCCTTCCGGGATGCGGATATGTATTCGGATTTGATAAGAGTCTGCTCTTTGCAAAGGATGCAGATCTTGATCAGTACTGTGCATTGATGGAATTCTTAAGAGATTATGCACGTTATGACAATGTAGGATCCAAGTTCGGAACACCTCTTAATGCAGAAGGATTCAAACCTGTTGAAGAATGGGATGGACCAATCAATTCCAGATACGTATTCAACTGGGAACAGTTCAAGGCAGACGGAATAGACCGCGCCATGATAA
>CAZALQ010000099.1:3538-6035 GCA_964485605.1 uncultured Oscillospiraceae bacterium | reverse complement strand
AGTTGTCGGTAACCTCACGGCAAACGATATCAGTATTAACAGCAAGGTAAAGGGTGTTATCAAGGCTGTCAACAATGTGGATTTCAAAGAATCCGCTCTTGTTGTAGGCGATGTAGTAACCGGAGCCATTCATATGGATGAGGGTTCAAGAGTAAACGCCAGCATCATGCTTACAAACAAGAATGCTGTAGAGATCAGCGATGAAGAATTTGATTTAGGAGTATAATTATGAGTCTGTTCAATGAAAAGAAAGATGTTTATGAAAACACCGAAGCTGCATCTCCGGTTGCAGCAGAAGAGGTAAAAGAGCCCGTAACAGTTGTTGAAACACCTAAGGCAGAAGTGGGATACATTTCTTCCGGTACAAAGATCGACGGAAATATCACATCTACAGGTCACTTAGTACTCAATGGTGAAGTTACAGGTACCACAAATGTAGAAGGAAATGTTGTACTTAAGGGTACAGCATCTGGAGATATCCAGTGCTCAAGCCTCCTTATAGACAAAGCAACATCCAATTCCAATATCACTGCAACAAACAATGTTATCGTAAAGGTTGGTACAGTTGTTACAGGAAACGTAAACTGCAAGAATATTACAGTATACGGAACAGTAGAAGGAGATATTACAGCAAAGGGCGGAGTTGTTCTTAAGAATTCTGCTATTGTTAAGGGAAATATCGAAGCTGCAAGAATTGGTATTGAAAGCGGCGCAAAGGTTAACGGCAAAGTTAACATCAAGTAAAGATATTTGTAAATTCTTACTAAAGGTACAGTGAATTACTGTACCTTTTTTGTATGCATTTCTTTACTTTTGTGATAATATAAGATGTTATGCAAAATGATGAAATCCTCATTAAAATTGAAGATTTAAAGTATGCTTATGAAGCCGAAGAGGGTGAAGAACAAAGATATGCTTTAGACGGAATTTCACTCGATATCAAAAAGGGTGAGTTTCTTGCTATCGTAGGAAGAAATGGCTCCGGAAAATCGACTCTTGCCCTTAACTTAAATGGACTTCTAATTCCAACAGAAGGAAAAGTATATGTTGATGGCATGGACACTACTGATGATGCACAGGTTTGGGAAATCAGAAAAAAGGTCGGTATGGTTTTTCAAAACCCTGATAACCAGCTTGTTTCATCCATCATAGAAGATGATGTCGCTTTTGGTCCTGAGAACTTAGGACTTCCTTCTGCTGAGATAAGAGAGCGTGTCGATGAAGCTTTAAAGGCAGTCGATATGTATGATTATCGTAAGAAGGGTCCACACCTTCTTTCCGGAGGACAAAAGCAAAGAATCGCCATTGCCGGCGTCATTGCCATGAGGACGGAATGTATCGTCTTCGATGAAGCCACAGCAATGCTTGATCCTCTTGGAAGAAAAGAGATCATGTCTATTATTAAAAAGCTTCATAAGGAAGGACACTCCATCGTTTTAATTACTCATTTTATGGAGGAGGCGGCACAGGCAGACAGGATAGTTATCATGTCTGAAGGTAAAATCGCTGCTGAAGGAGTTCCTTCTAAAATATTTAAAGAAGAAGAAAAGCTTAAGAAACTTTATCTTGATATACCCTTTGCAGTCAGAATGGCAAAGGCATTAAGACAAAGAGGTTTTGATATTCCTGACTATGTGGTCACTGAGGAGCAGCTTGCAGAAGTATTATGCGCATTGAAGTAAAGAATCTCAGTTATATATACAGCGTGGGACTCCCATATGAAACGAAAGCCCTTGACAACATCAGCTTTGTTGCCGAAGAGGGTGATTTTATTGCGCTCGTTGGATGCACAGGTTCAGGAAAGACTACTTTAGTAGAGCATCTTAATGGACTTATCAAACCCACCGAAGGTCAAGTTCTTGCAAACGGAATTGATATAAATTCCAAAGACGAGGAAGCAAGAAAATTAAGAAGGCAGATAGGTATTGTTTTTCAATATCCTGAATATCAGCTCTTTGAAGAGACGGTGCTTAAGGACATAATGTTTGGTCCTAAGAATATGGGATTTACTGAAGAGGAATGCAAGGAAAGAGCTCTTCATGCCATGCATCTTGTGGGTATGGATCCTGATAAATATGGAGAATCATCTCCATTTTCCCTTTCAGGAGGACAGAAGAGAAGAGTTGCCATTGCAGGCGTTCTTGCCATGGATCCAAAAGTTCTCATTCTCGATGAACCGACTGCAGGTCTTGATCCAAAGGGTAGACACGATATCCTTGAAATGATTACAAGAATCAAGGAAGAACAGAACCTGACAATATTCCTCGTTTCTCACAACATGGATGATGTTGTAGAATTTGCAAGCAAAGTAATAGTGCTTAAAAGAGGCACCATTAGACTCATAGGAACTCCGAGAGAGGTCTTCCACAATGTTGAGGAAGTTATTGCCGCAGGGCTTGACCTTCCACAGGGACCGAGTTTCTCGCAGTATCTCATACCAAAGGGTATTAAGCTTAGAAGAACATTAAGCTTTGATGAGACAGTCGATGAAATAGTA